>NZ_JACVTU010000019.1:0-41587 GCF_016624705.1 Acinetobacter sp. S40 | reverse complement strand
GTAATGTCCAAAAGCATCCAGTTGAGTGAGATACACCACTTCATCAGCGATTGGACTGCTTCCAGTATCATAGGCATGAGACAACTTTATTTTGAAGCTGCTTCAAATGCTTCTGAACTTATCCCATCGAAATACGAATGACGTCTGATTCGATTGTAAAACATCTCGTTATAATCAAATACATTTGCACGAACCATTTCTCCTATTTTATAGATCCTTTTTTAATTCTTTTTTCAAGCTACTACAAAAGATTCAACAACAGTATTATCACATGAGCAACCGCGCAAGGCCTCTGTGACTCATACTTAGAACCAACTTATGCTTCTGACAGAATCACTACTATATATACTGTGAGCCTTAGTCTGAGTGCATGATCACAGGTTTATTCAGCCTGCGTGCCATACCGCCATTAAAAGTGCATCTAATACGATATCCTTAGCTAGCGTAGGTTTCATTGACCAACCAATGACTTTTCTCAAATATAAATCAATAACCACTGCCAGATATAACCAGCCCGGTCATGCGAATATTATTTATATTAGTCATCTTAGAAATATCATTTCTTAAGGTACCCGGCGTGTTTAACAAACCCTGGACTTGAATGGTTAGGTGGTACAATCTGAGGAAGCACGACCATAGCTTTTATGCGTCTTATATCCTCGAATAGCAACAATGCTATCCCAGCGTGATGCGATGATAACTATAGATGCTTATAACCCACATCGTAAAAAAACGGATAAACAGCTTCATCTTTAAATTCTGGGGTATATTGTTGTCCACTCATAATGTTCCCTCCTATGAAGAAAATAGACTATATTTGTCAAAGAGAGGAATAGCAGTCCAATCCCATCACTTCAGCCAAGCCAATTCATGCATTAAAGCTCTCTTACATCGGATTTAGCCAGTTTAAATTTAGATTTGATGATCATGTCCTGTATTCATCTAAGTTGGAAACTTCATCGCAACTTTGTTTGTTTTTCAGGCCTCTCTAGCTCGAATAATCATGTTAGTCGCTGTAGCATGTGCATATAGCTTACCCTCTTCATCACGTAAATAACCCTCAGAAATCACTAAATTTTTTCCAATATTAATGACCTTCCCTTCAGCAATCAGTTTTTTATTAAATGGCATGGGACGACACATTTTAATCGCTAAATCTGTGGTGCCATAAGCTTCGCCGACAGCCAAGACGGTATGTGTGGCACAGCCTGTCACCGAGTCAAGTACAGTTGCTGCAAAACCCCCATGTACCCCCCCTAAAGGATTGGTATGGCGTTCATCCGCAATAGCTTCAAACACAATTCGCCCTTGCTCAACTTCGAGTGGTTGCATCGGCATAGTTTTGGCAATGCCTGGTGCTGGAAACAAACCTTTGGCAAAAGCTTGCATAATTTCTAATCCTGTCATTTTTTTAAGATCCATAATCACTTATCTCCTGAATCATCTTTTTAAAATTGATAAAAACTACAAGTCTCACTGCATTGAAATAAACCTTTCTATTTAAGCAAGCCTAAACACTATACATAATTAAGTTCTAAAATAGAACTTGATATATGGAAAAATTTTAAGCCTTTGAATCTATTTAAAATTCTTCAATATTTAAGCTTTGAAAAACTAAGATTTAGGCAAATTGGTGATTTTCTTTGTAAATAGTCAAACGATCTACTGAAACAGGCGTTCCCAATAAATATCCTTGTAATTGATGGCAGCCTAACCGACTTAAAATTGCAGCCTGCTGAGGCGTTTCCACCCCTTCTGCAGTTACACATAACCCCAATTTTGTTGCAAGCTGAATAATACTTTCCAAGATAATTTCTTCTTTAGAACCAGGTTCCAGATTAATAATAAAACCACGATCAATTTTAAGTTCATCTACAGGTAAGTCTTTTAAATATAGAAAACTAGAATGTCCTGTACCAAAGTCATCAATCGCGATACGAATCCCCAGTTCACGTAAACGTTCAAAAGTACGAATACTCATATCAATATGTCGCATCGCTGTGGATTCGGTAATTTCTATAATTAAATGATCAGGTTGGATATTGTATTTTTCTATAAGATCTTCGAGTGTAGAAAATAATTTTTTATTTTCAAACTGTATCGCAGAGAGATTAACCGCAATGGGATAAAACGGGACTTCCTTAGCGACCCATTCCTGAATTTGCTTACAAGCCTGTTCAAGCGCCCAATACCCCATAGGCACAATTAAACCCGTTTTTTCAGCGCCATCAATAAACATATGTGGAGTTAACAATCCTAAGGTCGGATGTTGCCAACGGATTAAAGCTTCAACGCCACAAATTTTTTGATTAATCGTAAATTTTGGCTGATAAAACAAAACAAACTGCTGATCATCGACTGCTTTATACAAATCATTAATTAATTTTGACTGACTTTTTGCTTCATTCTGTATGCTAGAGTAATTAAATAAGGTACTGGTATTACGACCCTGTTCTTTAGAGATCAACATTGCTGCATCAGCATTAATCAACAGATCCTGTAAATTGCCACCATGTTCGGGGTACATTGCAATTCCAACACTGGCAGATAAATTAATTTCTTTACCCGTTATGAGATAAGTTTCCTGAACCTGCTGTAAAATATCTTCCGCAAGTTTTGTCGCCTCAGCCACTGTCGTATTTTCAATAATGAGTAAAAACTCATCTCCTCCTATACGTAAAAACTTAGATCTTTCATTAACATACCGATGAACACGATTCGCCATTTGAATCAAAAGTTGATCACCCACATGATGTCCAAAAGCGTCATTCACCGATTTAAACCGATCCAGATCTAAATACAAAAAAGCAATTTTTTGATCGCGTAAACGATGTTCAGCAAAAATAACCTGCGCATAATCAACTAAAAATAGTCGGTTAGGTAATTTTGTAAGGTTATCTTTGGTCGCCAATCCAGCAAGTTCTTTATTTAATTGAGATAGCGCATGATTGCGTTCTTCAAGTCTTAGCTCAAGTACGGCCACGCAAAAACCCGCAACCAAAATTAAACTTGTCACAAAGATAATGGTAAACAAGAATAGTCCCTGACCTGCCTCATAACCCACTAAAATATGGTTAATGTGGCTTGGAATAAAGGTTGTTGCGGCCATTCCCGTATAGTGCATGCCGACGATACTTAAAGCCATCGTGACTGCAATTGCCAATTTTAAACCTGTTTTTCGCTCAATCGCATTCTTATATTTAAAAATGAGAAAAAAAGCCAGTCCAGAACCACTAACTGCTATGAGCACCGAAAATACAACCATCAGGGGATCATAAGCCAGTTGATGCCTTTCAATGACCAACCCCATCATACCTGTATAATGCATGCCTGAAATACCAAGTCCCATCAACACAGAACCGATCACTAAACGTGCCAATGGCAACGTAGGGCGTGAGGTCAGCCAAAGTGCAAATAGGGAAGCAGCAGCAGCGATTACATAGGAAAAAATGGTTAAACCCAAATCAAAAGAATAGCCTTCGGGTAACTGGCAGGCGAACATTCCTACAAAATGCATGGACCAAATAGCAAAACCTAAAATCAGGCTACTAGAAATTAAAATTAATTTTTCAAATTTTTTATAAGTATCTTTAAAAATCAGCTGTTCCATAGAAATAGCAACATAGCACACTATAACAGCGACTAGAACTGAACCGAATACAAAGGTATAGTCATAATCAACATGTACCATACAAAATTTCCATGGTTATTAGATACTTGTTTTTATTTTGAAAGTTAGATAAACAGCTATTTCCCTGCTCATCAAAACCCTCTACACATCAAGTTTTTGACGTTCTTAAACAATACCACTATCACCACGAAGGTCAAGTTTTTTTTATCTTAAAAATCAACAGAATAAAAACACAAATTCAGATGTTTTTATGAATTAAATCACGGGTTTCCATTGAACCTGTGAAAAAGAAAAACCCTGCTTTTTGCAGGGTTTTCACATAATAAAGAAAGAAATTAGTTCTTTTCTTTATCTACGATTTTATTCGCTTGAATCCAAGGCATCATCGCACGTAACTTCGCACCAGTTACTTCGATGCCATGCGCTGCATTTTGACGGCGACGTGCAGTCATTGATGGATAATTCAATGCGCCTTCCTGAATGAACATTTTCGCATATTCACCAGACTGGATACGCTTTAATGCATTACGCATTGCTTCACGTGATTGATCATTGATCACTTCAACGCCAGTCACATATTCACCATATTCAGCGTTGTTAGACACTGAGTAGTTCATATCAGCAATACCGCCTTCAAACATTAAGTCAACGATAAGTTTAAGCTCATGTAAACATTCAAAGTAAGCCATTTCTGGTGCATAGCCAGCTTCAACCAAAGTCTCGAAGCCCATTTTAACCAATTCAACCGCACCACCACAAAGAACCGCTTGCTCACCGAATAAATCAGTTTCGGTTTCTTCTTTGAATGAAGTCTGGATAATACCTGTACGTCCACCACCTACGCCAGAAGCATAAGAAAGCGCAACATTACGCGCGTTGCCAGAAGCATCTTGATGAATTGCGATTAAATCAGGAACACCTGAACCGCGTTGGTATTCAGAACGTACTGTATGACCTGGTGCTTTAGGTGCAACCATGATTACGTCTAGGTCTTTACGTGGAACAACTTGGTTATAAAGAATAGAGAAACCATGAGCAAATGCTAAAGTCGCGCCTTCTTTAATGTTTGGTTCGATCACATCACGATAAAGTTGTGACTGGAACTCATCTGGAGTCAAAATCATGACCAAGTCAGCTTGAGCAACAGCAGCTGGAACTTCAGCAACTTTCAAACCAGCATTTTCAGCTTTTTTCCATGAAGCAGAACCAGCACGTAAACCAACAGTTACGTCAACACCAGAATCTTTCAGGTTAAGCGCATGTGCATGACCTTGTGAACCGTAGCCAATGATTGCTACTTTTTTGCCTTGGATAATAGATAAATCACAGTCTTTATCGTAAAAAATTTGCATCTGCTGTCTCCACTAAAATTTTTTCATTTCCCTTGCTTTACAAGGACAGATCTTTTGTAAACTCCCCCATTACCCTAAGGTAATTTCCTCTTTTATAAAAGGCAGGGAGAGATTGCTAAATAGTTAAAACTTTTTCACCACGGGCAATACCAGATACGCCCGAACGAACAACTTCCAAGATGGTATTTTCAGCAAGTGCATCAATAAAACCATCCAGTTTATCTGTTGTCCCTGCAATCTGAATGGTATAAGTCGTGGGCGTTACATCAACGATTTGCGCACGAAAAATATCCGCAGTGCGCTTAATCTCAGCACGTGCTGCACCCAACGCCTTGACCTTAATCAACATGAGCTCACGTTCGATATGTGAACCTTCTGAAAGATCCACAACTTTTACCACCTCAACCAGTTTATTAAGCTGTTTAGTGATTTGCTCGATCTTGTGATCATCACCATACGTGGTTAATGTCAACCGAGATAAAGTTTCATCTTCAGTAGGGGCGACATTAAGTGTCTCAATGTTATATCCACGTTGGCTAAATAAACCAACCAAACGAGAAAGCGCACCAGCTTCGTTTTCAACGAGTACAGAAATAATATGTCTCATTATGTGCGCTCCCCTTTTCCTAACCACATGTCTTGCATAGACTGACCAGCGATTAACATTGGATAAACATGCTCAGTACGATCAACCATGACATTAATGAACACACATTTATCATTAATTGCCATCGCTTCGGCTAACTTAGATTCAAGCTCATCTGCATGTTCAATTGTAATTCCAACATGACCATAAGCGTCCATGAGCTTAGCAAAGTCAGGTAATGATTCAACATAAGAACTTGAATGACGACCTTCGTAATTCATGTCCTGCCATTGTTTTACCATTCCTAATGCACGGTTATTCAGGCAAAGAATTTTGACATTTAAGCCATACTGCTTACATGTCGATAATTCTTGAATACACATCTGGATAGATGCTTCGCCAGTAATACAAACAACCTGTTGATCTGGGAATGCCAGTTTCGCTGCCATTGCATATGGCAAGCCAACTCCCATCGTTCCTAAGCCACCAGAGTTGATCCATTGGCGTGGACGTTTGTACTTATAATATAAAGCACCAAACATTTGATGCTGACCAACGTCAGAAGTAATAATCGCTTCACTATTAGTAACACGATCCAAGGCTTCGACTACTTGTTGAGGCTTCATGACACCATTTTGTCCAGCCTCGTAACGCAAGCCATGAACTTTTCGCCATTCATTGATTTGAGACCACCAATCAGCAATTGCTTCTGGATTTGGCTTAGACACATTCATTTGTTTGAGTTGGGCTAGCATTTCCTGAAGAACTGGCTCTACCGCTCCCACAATTGGGATATGCGCCATAATTGTCTTAGAAATCGTTGCTGGATCAATATCAATATGAATAACTTTGGCGTTTTGACAGAACTTGGCAGGATTATTGGTCACACGGTCATCAAACCGAGCACCAATCGCCAAAATTACATCGGCATTGTGCATTGCCATATTGGCTTCATACGTGCCATGCATTCCTAGCATACCCACGAACTGTGGATCATCCCCTGGGAACGCACCTAAACCCATTAAGGTATTAGTCACTGGATAACCCAACAAATGCGCCAGTTCAGTCAATAATGCAGAAGCATTGCCCTGAACTACACCACCCCCGGTATAGATCATTGGACGTTGTGCTGAAACCAACTCATCAATCGCTTTACGAATTTGACCAGAATGTCCACGTGAAGGCGGTTGATAAGAACGCATCTTCACTTTTTCAGGATATTCGTATGCAAATTTTTCAGCTGGGTTAGTTGCATCTTTTGGAATATCAATTACAACGGGTCCTGGACGGCCAGAAGAAGCGATATAAAATGCTTTTTTGATAATGGCAGGAATTTCACTGGCGTGACGCACCTGAAAACTGTGTTTAACGATAGGACGGGAAATACCGACCATATCCGTTTCCTGAAATGCGTCTTCCCCAATTAAATGGCTAGCAACCTGACCAGACAAAATCACCATTGGGATTGAGTCCATATAAGCTGTTGCAATTGGAGTGACGGTATTGGTTGCACCTGGGCCTGAAGTGACCAGTACTACACCAGTTTTACCTGTTACGCGTGAATAGGCATCGGCCATATGGCCTGCTGCTTGCTCATGGCGTACAAGATAATGATTGATTTTGTCTTGTTGAAAAAGCGCATCATAAATATGTAAAACTGCGCCGCCTGGATATCCAAAAACGTGTTCAACGCCCTCATCCGCAAGTGCGCGAACGAGCATTTCACCACCAGATAAAAGTTCCAACGTGATTCACCCTAGTCTTTTTGCACCATTTATGGGAGACATAAATAGTGTGTCATTCATTTACTTTCTGCACTGTTATAGCACACATACTTGCAAGTTTTTGCTGTAATAGGAAAAATTTCTAAACTGATAACCGTATAAGTTGTTTCAGCTTCATTAAAGAACTGTTGGGATAAACAGCACTTGAGCAAAATCACCCTCTCGGCTAGAGAGAATGTCCATTACAAACCATGACATTTATTCGAAGGGTGATCGAATAAAGGCATATAAAACTAAAGCGAACATTTTTTATGTTTCAACTATTAAAGTCAAGGCAAAATGTAGGCTTTTTGCCGTTTATTTTTTGTGTGTATATTTTTAAACCAAATTGAATGGGTTTTAATCGATTTATTCACACCATTTGTCGTATTTCCTCTTTTCATTTTTGTTCATTTACCGCAATTTAAATAGTATGATTTAGAGTATTGTCATTTAACTTTATTTACGGCCTTTTTCTTTGTGAAACAAGGTTGTTGTTAATGGAAATTTAGGTTATGAACCAGCAAGTATCGTATCGCCGTAAAGTATATTTTTTAGCGCAAAGCGTTGTTATGGCAACCCTGATGCTTTTTGCCACTCAAAACCATGCAGAACAATATTATAAATGGGTGGATAGCAAAGGCTCAACACACTATACGGCTACCCCTCCACCTAAAGGGTCAAAAAAACAAGGGCAAGTGAATACGTACGGTCATACTCCTCGCCCTACCCAAAACAATGAGTCAAATCATCAGCAAACTCAGCCAAATACAGAAAATGGCAACAAAAACCAGCCAGCAACACCAGCGGTCAATACACCACAGATAACTCCTAAACCAGAACAATCTGCGCCTAGTGTTGCACCAAGAACAAATCAAGCGACCTATTAATTACAGTTAAAACATCCATACATCGACAGGCCCTGATAAATCCTCGGCCTGTTTTTTTAATATTGTGCATAAAATCCGTTGCACAATATGCGCTTTTTTTCTGATTTTGCGCTATGCTGTGCAGCAATATTTTTTAACTTTACATTGTTGTCCTTAATACGTTTATGACTACATCTCACATTGACCCCGAATATCAAGCAAGTGCCATTGAGCCTCAAGTACAAACTGACTGGGAAACTCGCAAGGCATTTAAAGTTGCAGACACTGTTGAAGGTAAACATCGCTATATTCTGTCGATGTTCCCTTATCCAAGTGGCAAACTGCATATGGGGCATGTGCGTAACTATACTATTGGCGACGTGATCAGCCGTTTTCATCGTTTAAAAGGTGAAACTGTTTTACAACCAATGGGTTGGGATGCTTTTGGCTTACCCGCTGAAAATGCAGCGATTGCCCATAAAGTTGCTCCTGCAAAATGGACTTTTGAAAATATCGCTTATATGCGTGACCAATTAAAAAAATTGGGCTTGTCTGTTGATTGGGATCGTGAATTTGCAACATGTACACCCGAATACTATCACTGGGAACAATGGTTATTCGTACAGCTCTACAAGAAAGGGTTGATCTATCGAAAACTTTCAACTGTAAACTGGGATCCTGTAGACCAAACCGTTTTAGCCAATGAACAAGTTGAAAATGGTCGTGGATGGCGTTCAGGTGCATTGGTGGAAAAACGTGACATTCCAATGTACTACTTCCGCATCACCGATTATGCACAAGAATTATTAGATGATTTAGATACATTAAAAGACGGTTGGCCACAACAAGTCTTGACTATGCAGCGTAACTGGATTGGTCGTTCTACAGGAATGGATATTACGTTTCCTTCTGCCGATCCGACAGTTTATGCTGATAGTTTAACGGTTTATACCACACGTGCCGATACTTTAATGGGTGTAACTTATGTTGCGGTTGCAGCAGAACACCCAATGGCTCTCCAAGCTGCTGCCATCCAATCAGAAGCAGGCCATCCAGAACTTGCAGCATTTATTGAAGAATGTCGTATGGGTTCAGTGGCGGAAGCAGATTTAGCCACTGCCGAGAAAAAAGGCATGGCAACGGGTCTGTTTGTGAAGCATCCAATAACTGGCCAAGACTTGCCTGTGTGGATTGCCAACTATGTATTAATGTCATATGGTTCAGGCGCTGTCATGGCGGTTCCTGCGCATGATGAACGTGATTTTGAATTTGCCAATAAGTTCAACTTACCAATTAAACAAGTAATTGATGCCAAAGGTGCCGATGATGCTGAATATTCGGCAACACAATGGCAGGAATGGTATGGTTCAAAAGAAGGCAAACTGGTTAATTCTGCCGAATTTGATGGTTTAGATTTTCAAGCAGCATTTGATGCGTTTCTTGCGAAATTAGAACCAGAATCATTAGCTAATGCTAAAGTTCAATTCCGTTTACGTGACTGGGGTGTTTCTCGTCAGCGTTATTGGGGTTGTCCAATTCCAATGATCAACTGTGAAAAATGTGGTCAAGTCCCTGTTCCAGAAGATCAACTGCCTGTGGTATTACCGACTGATGTCGTTCCAGATGGTTCAGGCAACCCGCTAAATAAAATGCCAGAATTCTACCAAACTACATGCCCAAGTTGTGGTGGCGAAGCACGTCGTGAAACTGATACTTTAGATACTTTTGTTGAATCATCTTGGTACTATGCACGCTATGCATCTCCTGATTTTACTGGTGGTCTGGTTAAGCCTGAAGCAGCACAAAGCTGGCTTCCAGTAAACCAGTATATCGGTGGTGTAGAACATGCCATTCTGCACTTGCTTTATGCACGTTTCTTCCACAAATTAATGCGTGATGAAGGCGTAGTACAAGGCAATGAACCCTTTACCAACTTATTAACGCAAGGCATGGTGTTGGCAGATACCTTCTATCGTGAAGCGGAAAATGGTAAAAAAACATGGTTTAATCCAGCCGACATTCTTTTAGAAAAAGATGAAAAAGGGCGTATTCTTTCTGCGAAGTATTCTGGCGATGGTCAAGAGGTTGTAATTGGCGGACAAGAAAAAATGTCCAAGTCAAAAAACAATGGGATTGACCCACAAGCGATTATTGATCAATACGGTGCAGATACGGCTCGTGTATTTATGATGTTTGCGGCTCCACCTGATCAATCCTTAGAATGGTCGGATGCAGGTGTTGAGGGTGCGAACCGCTTCTTGAAACGGGTATGGCGTTTAGCTGCGGGTTTCTTGGAACAAACTAACCCAGCAATTGCAATTGATACAGCAAACCTTTCTAAAGATGCGCAAGATTTACGCCGCAAAACGCATGAAACCATTCAGAAGGTGAGTGATGACATCGAACGTCGCCATGCATTTAATACGGCGATTGCCGCATTGATGGAATTACTCAATGCCAGCAATAAGTTTGAAACACAAAATGATAATGATGTTGCGGTATTACGCGAGGCCATTACTACTTTATTAACTTTGCTTGCGCCATTTGCACCACATTTGAGTCAAACCTTATTGGCGCAGTTCGGTATCGATTTGGTTCAGACTGAATTTCCTTTGGTTGATGAGTCAGCCCTGACCCGCAACACCCAAACAATCGTGGTACAGGTCAACGGTAAATTACGTGGTAAATTAGAAGTTTCCGTCGATATTTCAAAAGATGATTTATTGGCGCAAGCAAAAGCATTACCAGAAGTTCAGCAATTCTTGACAGGTCCAACCCAAAAAGAAATTGTTGTACCGAACAAACTGGTTAACTTAGTGGTTTAATTTCCATTTAAATGACATCCTCTTCCGAGCGCTTTAGCCTTTGGAGAGGTTGCTGAGGTATAAGACAGCATGCATTTCGCTCAACGTATAGCAGCAGTTATCATCACTTTAGGCTTAAGCGCAAGTCTGGTTGGTTGTGGTTTTTATTTGAAAGGAACCAATCCGACTGCCGCACCGCTAGCTTATCAAAAGTTAAATTTGGTGTTGCCTAAAAAAACAGATGAACTCGAGAAACAGCTCAGTGTTTACTTGGCAGCGAGTGGCGTGCAATTGAGTAATGCCAATGATGCCTATACCCTGCGTGTACTTGAGTACACTCCACGCCGTCAGTTACTTAATGGGAAGTTGACCGAAGTTTTATTACGTTTGACTGTTACCTTCCAGATTGAAGACCATCAAGGTAATCCGATTACCGCACCTCGCACACTAACTGCTGCACGCAGTTATCAGTATGATCTGGCCACAGTGAATACCGAAAATCAGGAAGAGAGCTATCTAGACCATATTGTTATCGATGATATTGCTCAGCAGATTGCGCGCCAGATTGCTGCCAATCGGTTACCCAAAATTACGCCACAGAGTACATCAAACTAGATGTATCTCTTGATTGTTTTATGAAACTGGATTATTTACAAGCATTAAAACGTGTCCAAGAGGCGCGTGGTGCATGGATTTTGCACGGGCAGGAACCATTACTCGAACAAAACTTACTTGATGCATTTCGTAAAAGCTGGCAACAACAGGAAATTGAACGCCAGCGTTATGACATCAGTAGTGTGAATGACTGGAAAACTGTTTTTAATGCGCTAAATAGTTTGTCCTTATTTTCACAGCAACTTGCTATCGAAGTCCATGGCAATATCAAACCCGATGCCAATGGCTTAAAACAACTCAAGCATTATTTACAACATAATGAGTCCAATCTCCTGCTGATAGTCTTACCTAAACAGGATAGCTCAAGCTTGAAATCAGCTTTTTTTCAGACAGTGGAAGCCAATGGTGTCGTGGTTCCTTTAACTGCTACCTATCCTCAAGATCGTCAGCGTATTTTAGGAATTGAAGCAGAAAAGTTGGGAATTCAACTGGATCCTGATGCATGGGCATGGCTCATGCAGCATCATGAACATAACCTATTAGCTGCAAAAAATAGTTTAATGCGAGTGAATGATACCTTTCCAGATCAAAACCTGATTCAGATTGATCAACTTTATGCCTGTTTACAAGATCAATCACGTTATACCACTTATGATTTAAGTGATGCCTTATTGGCAGGCAATCTGGCACAATCCATCAAAATTTTTCAATATCTCGTTGCATCGGGTGAACCAAACAGTTTGATTTTATGGACACTCAGCAAAGAAATGCGGCTTTTAATGCAGTTATTTGAACAGCCACAAAACGCCTTACAATTGGGAATCTGGAAAACCAAAGTTTCCCTCTATCAACAGGCGCTACGACGTTTAAATCCACAACAATTTTTAAGTTGGCCGACACTACTCCTTCATATTGATGCTGCGATTAAGGGAATGTCGAAAGAAAATCCAGAACATTTGATTCAGCAAGGTATTGCGGAACTATGTGGTAAAACGTTGTTTCCGCATTAAAATCATTCTTTACTGTTGCATTAAATCAATAAAAATATTCACGTTTTATCCTTAATTAACTTCTATACTAGTGCCAAATTACGTCAAACTCCAGATATTGCTATGCCAAAAATAAAAGCGTCTAAAATGATTATTGCAGTGGTATGTGTTGCCATTATTGCTGCACTCGCATGGGTATTCCTTAAGCCGAAACAACAACAACCCCAATATATTACTGAAACTGTTTCACGAGGGGATTTGGAAAATACCGTACTGGCGACAGGTACACTAGATGCAACCCGTTTGATTAGTGTCGGTGCACAGGTTTCAGGTCAGGTTAAAAAAATGTATGTGCAATTGGGAGATGAGGTGAAGCAAGGGCAATTAATTGCTCAAATCGACTCGACCACGCAAGAAAACAGCTTAAAAACGGCCGATGCCAATATTAAAAATCTGGAAGCGCAGCGTTTGCAACAAGAAGCTAACCTCAATGAAAAGCAATTGGAATTTCGTCGTCAGCAACAAATGTATGCTCAGGACGCCACCTCAAAAGCAGAATTAGAATCTGCAGAAGCGGCTTACAAAACTGCACAGGCTCAAATCAAGGCACTTGATGCTCAGATTGAATCTGGCAAAGTTACTCGTTCTACTGCACAAACCAATATTGGTTATACCCAGATTGTAGCACCTACCGATGGTACGGTCGTTGCTATCGTGACAGAAGAAGGTCAAACCGTAAACGCCAATCAGTCTGCGCCAACGATTGTCAAAATTGCAAAATTGCAAAATATGACGATCAAAGCACAGGTGAGTGAAGCGGATATTATGAAAGTTGAAAAAGGTCAGCAAGTGTACTTCACCACACTGGGCGATGATAAAAAACGTTATGCGACTTTACGTCAAATTGAACCAGCGCCAGATTCTATTGCCACTGAATCCAGTAGTTCATCTAGCTCTTCAAGTACCAGTAGTAGCAGTGCTATTTACTACAATGCGCTATTTGATGTACCGAATGAAGATGGTAAATTGCGTATTGATATGACGGCTCAAGTTTATATTGTATTAGATTCAGTGAATAATGCGTTATTGGTTCCATCTTCAGCATTATCTAGTCGCCCTGCAAGTGCACAAAATCGCACTCAAACTCAAACTGCTGGTGCTTCTACACCTAGCGCAGAGCACAAACGTGATAAAGACAAAAATACACCACGCCTAGAACGTCTAAATCTTAGTGCAGCACAAAAACAAGCTGTAGAAGATGGCAAGGCCAGTTTAAGTGTAGTTCGGGTGTTAAAGGCGGATGGTTCAGCACAGCCTAAACAGGTATTGATTGGAATCAATAACCGTGTCAATGCCCAAGTGATTGCAGGTTTAAAAGAAGGTGATCAGGTCATTATTGCCGATAGCTCTGATACGTCAGCTGCTTCTGCCAATAGTGGTAATCGTCGTCGTGGACCAATGGGAATGTAAGCATGACTCAACAAGCTTTGCTTGAAGTCAGCAATCTGGTACGAGAGTTCCCTGCTGGCGATAGCACCGTTCAAATTTTAAAAGACATTAACCTGACGATTTATCAAGGCGAATTAGTTGCGATTGTCGGTCAATCAGGTTCAGGTAAATCAACCCTGATGAACATTCTGGGTTGTCTAGATCGCCCGACCAGTGGTAGCTATAAAGTCAGTAGTCAAGAAACTGGTAAATTAGAACCTGATGAACTGGCGAAATTACGCCGTGAATATTTTGGCTTTATTTTCCAGCGTTACCACCTACTTGGTGATTTAACGGCTGAAGGCAATGTCGAAGTTCCTGCCGTTTATGCTGGAGTCAATCCAGCTGAACGAAAACAACGGGCAAGTGCTTTACTTACTGAACTGGGGTTAGGTAGTAAAACTCAGAACCGTCCCAGCCAGTTATCTGGTGGCCAGCAACAGCGGGTTTCTATCGCACGCGCGCTGATGAATGGTGGTGATGTAATTCTTGCCGACGAACCGACAGGCGCTCTTGATTCACATAGTGGGGTCGAGGTAATGCGCATTCTCAGGGAATTAAATGCTGCGGGCCATACAGTTATTATCGTCACCCATGATATGCAGGTTGCTAAAAATGCCACCCGGATTATTGAAATCAGCGATGGTCAAATTATTGCCGATCGTGTCAATACCCCAGAATATGAAAGCGAACTGAATACAGACCCTGATGCAGCACCGGCCCTAGCCAACAAACAATCAAAAGGCAAAAGTGTCTCGGCCTTGCGTTCTGCACTGGATCGTCTTTCTGAAGCATTCCAAATGGCTTTACTGTCCATGAATGCCCATCGTATGCGTACTTTTTTGACCATGTTGGGCATTATCATCGGGATTGCATCCGTGGTAACGGTGGTCGCTTTAGGAAATGGATCACAAAAGCAAATTTTGGAAAATATTAGTAGTCTAGGAACCAATACGATTACTGTGTTTCAAGGAAGAGGCTTTGGTGATAACTCAAAAACTGCGAATTTTAAAACACTCGTTCCCGCGGACGCAGATGCTCTGGCCACACAACCTTATGTCAGTGCCGTTACACCGATGGTCAGTACCTCAAAAACAATTCGTTATCAGGAAAATGAAGCGAACGCGACCATTAATGGTGTGGGCAATGATTACTTTGATGTTAAGGGCTTAACCTTTAAAGATGGACAAAGCTTTGATGGACGTAGTGTCCGTGATCGCACACAGGATGTCGTGATTGACACGAATACCCAAAAACAATTTTTTTCCGATGGGACCAATCCTATTGGTCAAGTTGTGTTGTTGGGAAGTGTACCTGCACGTATTATCGGGATTGTAGAACCTCAAACCAGCGCAATGGGGTCAGATGACACCCTTAATGTCTATATGCCTTATACCACGGTCATGAGTCGTATGCTTGGTCAGACCAATGTGCGTAATATTATTGTCCGGATCAATGATCAATATTCCACCAGTGCTGCGGAAAATGCCATTGTGAATTTATTGACCTTAAGACACGGTCAGCAAGATATTTTCACCATGAACAGTGACAGCATCCGCCAGACGATCGAAAAAACCACCAGCACCATGACGTTACTGGTATCCGCAATTGCCGTGATTTCATTGGTTGTAGGTGGCATTGGCGTCATGAATATTATGCTGGTTTCGGTGACTGAGCGTACTCAGGAAATTGGGGTACGCATGGCTGTTGGTGCGCGTCAAAGCGACATTCTACAACAGTTTTTAATAGAAGCCATTTTGGTCTGCTTAATTGGAGGCGTTTTAGGCGTCCTGCTGTCACTCGGTTTGGGACAGTTAATTAATAAAGTCGCTGCGGGTAACTTTGCCGTTGCTTACTCCACTACCTCTATTGTTGCAGCCTTTGTATGCTCTACTTTAATTGGTGTGGTATTTGGATTTTTACCTGCTAAAAATGCCGCAAAACTTGACCCTGTTGCAGCGCTGGCCAGAGAATAATAGGAAGCATTATGCCATCATTTAAATTAACCGCTTTATGTGCTTTATTGATTGCGTCATCGACATTAGTGGGCTGTGCTGCTGTTGTTAAAACACCCTATCAGGCTCCGGCGATCCAAACGCCTCAGCAATTCCAATATGATCAAGCAAATAAAAATGCTGCATATGACAGCTATGCAGACCGTTGGTGGACATTATTTGGTGATCAACAACTTAATCAACTGATAGATCAGGTGATTGCAAAAAATACTGATCTTGCGGTTGCGGGCATCGCAATTCAACAGGCACGTTTAAAAGCTGGACTAGCAGCTGATCAACAAGGTCCTAGAGTAAGTTCAGGCGTTTCTGCGGGACATCAGATTGACCTTAACTCCGGTGATGACAACTCACAGGGACTCTCTTTAAGTGCAGGAGTCAGTTATGAACTGGATTTATTTGGTAAACTGGCACGTCAAACCGAAGCATCTAAATGGGAAGCTCTAGCGACTGAGCAAGATTTACAGGCAACAGCTCAAACCCTGATTGGAACCACGGCGAAATTGTATTGGCAATTGGCTTATCTAAATGAGAGTCTTGCGACAGCTAAACAAAGTTTAGCAACCTCTGAGAAATTGTACAGTTTGGTAAATAGCCAATATAAAGCAGGTGCCGTTTCAGGCTTGGACCTGACTCAAGCGGAGCAATCAGTACAAAGTCAAAAAGCCAATTTAAGTCAAATTCAGCAAAGTTTGGTGGAAACGCGTACTGCCATTGCCGTGTTGTTACATATTCCTCTACAGCAATTAAATTTACAAGAACCCCAACGTCTGCCGCAAGTTAGCCTACCGCAAATTGCAGCGGGTTTGCCTGCTGATATTCTGTCACGCCGTCCTGACTTAAAAGCATCTGAACTTCGTTTACGTGAAAGTTTAGCCACCAAAGATGCCACTACTGCAAGCTACTATCCTTCGATTAACCTGACAGGAAATCTAGGTTCGAGTAGTACATCCTTGACTGAGCTGATTAAGAACCCTGCCCTGACTTTGGGTGCCAGTCTTAGCTTACCTTTTCTGCAATATAATGATATGAAAAAAAATATTGCAATCAGCCAGTTGGATTATGAAAAAGCAATTATTCAATATCGTCAGACTTTGTATCAGGCATTTGCTGATGTGGAAAATGCACTTTCGGCGCGTACAGAGTTAGATAAACAAGTGCAGCTACAACAGCGTAATCTGGAACTTGCAGAAAAAGCCGAGCGTTTAACGGATGTCCGTTACCGTAATGGTGCAGTAGCCTTAAAAAATGTACTGGATCAACAAGAAACCACCCGTTCTGCACGATTAAGTTTGGTCAATACTAAACAGAGTCAATACAATGCCTATGTCACATTGATGCAAGCATTAGGTGGTTCGCCTATACAGCAATTACCTTAACCTTGATAAATCACTCGATCTGCTGCACCCGAAAAACTGAATATTTTTATTCTAATTTGAAGGGTGCTTTTTTAGGGTTAAAAATAAACTCTGCTAAAGAGTACTGACCTGAAAAATATGATTTTATTTAAAAATCCAGATCAAATAAAAAAATGATGCCGAAGCATCATTTTTTTATTTTATGAATAATATTTTATTCATCATCCATCATTGATGCGCTCATACCCACCGTATTAAAGCCAGCATCAACATACATAATTTCACCCGTAATCCCTGAAGCCCAAGGTGAACACAGGAATAATGCCGCATTACCAACTTCTTCAATAGTGACATTGCGTTTCAATGGAGAAATCTTTTCATTAGCATCAAGCATTTTACGGAATGATTTAATTCCTGATGCCGCTAAAGTACGAATTGGGCCTGCTGAGATCGCATTTACACGAATGCCATCGACGCCCAAACTTGAAGCTAAGTAACGCACACCCGCTTCGAGTGATGCTTTTGCCATACCCATAACATTGTAATTTGGCATAACACGTTCAGAACCTTGATAAGTCAAAGTCAATAAACAGCCCTGACGAACTTGTAATAAAGGTTTGGCTGCACGTGCCATTGCCACAAAGCTATAAGCACTAATGTCATGTGCAATACGGAAACCTTCGCGATCCGTCACATCAGTAAAATCACCATCCAATGTATGTGCAGGTGCAAAGCCAATTGAATGGACAACACCATCCAAACCGTCCCAATGCTTTGCCAATTCTACAAAGGTATGTTCAATTTCAGCGTCTACACCAACATCACAAGGAAATACCAGTGATGAACCAAATTGTGCTGCGAATTCATCAACACGTTTTTTTAATTTTTCATTGGGATAAGTAAACGCCAGTTCTGCACCTTCACGATGCAATGCTTGCGCAATACCAAAAGCGATTGATAATTTACTTGCAATACCAGCAATCAAAAAACGTTTACCAGCTAATAGTCCTTGTGCCATGGGTAACTCACCTGAAAAAATTTATATGCATAATGCCAAGCTTCTAGCCTTTGCGAAATTGCATAATGCACCTTTTTTGCATGTTCATAAAAAAATCGCTCTATTTAGAACGATTTTTTATAGACTTAGACTCAAATACCGATTTTAGTCATTCGACAAAATACCAATCAAACGCAAGAAAGAAATATACATCCAGACCAAAGTAGACAATAAAGCAATGCCACAGACCCATTCAAAAGATTTAGGGGCATGTTGTGCTGCTGCAGATTCGATCAAGTCGAAATCAAGAATCAGATTAAGTGACGCAATCACCGCTACAAATGCTGCAAATCCAATACCGAGCCAATTACTTTCAAAAATATAAGGAATAGCCGAAGAAAAAGCTAAACTCATGACTAATTGGACAACAAATACAATTGCAATTGCAATGGTGGCAGACATGACAACGGCTTTGAACTTCTCAGTCGCCCGGACAATCTGGAACTTATATAAGCCAAACATCACCAATGTGGTCACAAATGTTGCTAATAAAGCCTGTAACGGCGCACCTGGAAATTTCGCCTGAAACATAAACGAAATACCACCTAGAAATGCACCTTCAAATAAAGCATAAGGAACAGCCAATACGGGTGCTTTTGAAGACTTAAAGGTCGCAACCAAAGCCAAAATCAAACCACCGATTGCCCCTACCCATGTGGCTGCAGAAGCAAGCGCAACATTCATGGTCAAAGCACAATAAAAGAACAAGGCTAAACCTGTAATGGCAGCAATAATCGTTAAACCAATTGATTTTTGTACCGCTCCAGCAACCGTCATGGACTGACTAAAGTCACTATAGGTTTCAACCCGAGTTAAAATTGGGTTATTACTTTGCATACTTATCTCATTGTTTTAATAAAATTAATCATATAAACATTGTAAGGGCGTTTTATAAAAAACCAATGTCGCAAAAATTTGTTTTTGTAACAATGTTTAGTGAAAACTGTAAAAAGAGGTGATAAAACACCTCTGATTACTTAGCTCAATTCTCTCGTAATTTTTTTAATTTTTAATGAAAAAGTATTCGCGATAGTATTTCAGTTCAGCAATTGAATCACGTATGTCATCCATCGCCAAATGTGAGGCATTTTTTTTCAAACCACTCATAATTTCTGGACGCCAGCGTTTAGCGAGTTCTTTAACACTTGATACATCCAAATTACGATAATGAAAAAACTGTTCCATTTCAGGCATGAGACGATGCAAGAAACGACGATCCTGACAAATAGAGTTTCCGCACATCGGTGAACTTTTTGGATTAACCCATTTTTTTAGAAATTCAAGCGTTTGTTGTTCCGCATCCTGAGCGGTTAGCTTGCTACGGCGTACACGTTCAATCAAGCCAGATTGTCCATGTTGACGCGTGTTCCATTCATCCATAGCATTTAAAATACGATCTGGCTGATGCACCGCTAAAACAGGGCCTTCTGCCAAGATATTTAAATGATCATCTGTAATAATTGTTGCAACTTCAATAATTTGGTCATTGTCTGTATCTAAACCCGTCATTTCAAGGTCGATCCAGATTAACCGTGTATCTAATGTGCTGCTCATGAATATGAAATCTTAAAGGCTTGAAAAACATCAATAGTAGCAAATTTATTGCATCTTGGCTGTAATTCCATAGTCAGTTCATGCTATTTTTGCCACCTCAAACAGTGGGTTTTAGGAATGAATGGCTCTAATTCGTAAACGGCGCTTAACCGAGCAACAGCAACGCCGCATAGACAAACAACATAAAGCACGACAAGAAGAGGTTGATACGTCTAATGATCTGGAAGGCTTGGTCGTGCAGCACTATGGTCGTCAGCTTGAAGTACAGGCCTTATCTGTTCAGGAACCGCATTCTGAAAAACCAGTTGTTGCTGAAGGGGAACCCGAACCTTTTTGGAAACCGATAGACATCGGTAGCGTCTGGCGTTGTCATACTCGCACCAATCTTGAACTTTTGGTTACAGGTGATCGGGTGAAATGGCAAGCCGATCCCAATACAGGTTTAGGCATTATTACGGCAATTCACCCACGTAAATCCTTACTGACTCGCCCAGATCGCTATCATAAGGTCAAGCCCGTGGCAGCGAATATTAGCCTGATTGTAATTGTAATTGCCCCTTTACCCGAACCTGCCCCTAGTCTGATTGATCGCTATTTGGTTGCCTGTGCAGATGCCAATATTCCTGCACTTTTAGTGCTCAATAAATCTGATTTACTTAAAGACAATGATCCAATTTTAACGTTGCTAGATGAATATAAAACCTTGGGCTATGAAAGTCTGATTTGTCAGGCTAAAGGCGATTTATCTGCTTTACGCGAACGTCTTGATGGTGAAACAGTCGCTTTTGTAGGGCAATCTGGTGTCGGTAAAAGCTCATTAATTAATGCCATCGTGCCAGATGCAGAGCAAAAGACCAATGTCATTTCAGAAAACTCGGCTTTGGGGCAACATACGACGACATCAACTCGTTTAATTCGCTTCGGTAAAAATGGTGCATTGATCGACTCGCCAGGAATACGTGAATTTGGACTCTGGCATTTAAATGCCGACAAAATTCGTGAAGGTTTTCCAGAAATTGCGGCACATCTGGGTCATTGTCAATTCCGTAATTGCACTCATACTCATGAAAAACAATGTGCACTTAAAGCCGCGGTTGCAGCAGGTGAAATTTTACCGCGTCGTCTGGAAAGTTATTTACGTTTAAATGAGGAAATTCAGGATGCGCAACAAAAAAGTTAATTTTCTCGCAAAATTACCCTTGAACTGGTGATTTTGATCACCATGTATATGAGCTATACTCTACGTCAATTTTGAGCTTAATTAGGTGACTTGTGGAACGCTGGTTGGAGTTTATGGGGAATCACCCCTTTTTGTTTGGAATACTTGCTGTTTTAATCGTTTTGTTCTTTGTCTTTGAAGGGCAACGTAACGGCCGCAAGATTTCACCACAATCACTTGGAATTTTAGTGAAAGCTAAAAATGCCCAATTGATTGATCTACGTGATGCAGGTGATTTTCGTGAAGGTCATATCAGCGGTAGCCGTAATATCCCTTATAGCCAACTGACAAGCCATGTTGATGAGTTAAAATCAAGTGATCGCCCATTGGTATTCATTTGTAATTTAGGTCAGGTTGCAGGGAGTGCCCTGCAAAAAGTAGGTCATTCTGATAGTTATCGTCTCGATGGCGGAATTAGCAATTGGAAAGCACAAGGCCTGCCACTGGTAAAAAGCAAAGCCAAAGCTTAAGGAGAAATTTATGTCTGCAAATATCACGATTTACTCGACCACAATGTGTCCGTATTGTGTCCGTGCAAAACAGCTTCTTGAGCGTAAAGGCGTTGAGTATAAAGAAATTAATTTATCCAAAGAAGCACCTGAAGTACGTGTTGAATTGATGCAACGCACCAACCACCGTACTGTGCCTCAAATTTTTATTAATGATCAGTTTATTGGTGGTTTTGACCAGCTTTACGCTTTAGAGCGTGATGGTAAACTCGACCCATTACTGGCCTAAACTCGCTTAAATTGTTAAGGAAAAAAGAATGAGTGAAGAACAACAAACTCAACCACAACTCGCTTTAGAACGTCTTTATACCAAAGACATTTCATTTGAGGTTCCTGGGGCACAGGTATTTACTAAGCAATGGCAACCAGAGTTAAATATCAATCTTTCATCTTCTGCTGAAAAAGTTGATCCAACTCACTTTGAAGTGTCATTGAAAGTAGTGGTTCAAGCCAATAATGATGGCGAGACTGCGTTTATTGTGGATGTCACTCAAGCAGGTATTTTCTTGATTGAAAATATTGAAGAAGAACGTCTTCCATACATTTTGGGCGCTTATTGCCCAAACATTCTGTTCCCGTTCTTACGTGAAGCAGTTAATGATATGGTTACAAAAGGCAGTTTCCCTCAATTGTTGTTAACACCAATCAACTTTGATGCTGAATTTGAAGCCAATATGGAACGTGCTCAAGCAACCGTTGCTGAAGGTCAGGCGTAATCGTCAACTCAAAAAAACCACCAAAAAGGTGGTTTTTTTGTGCCTAGTATTTACTTACCCATCATTTAAATTTTTTGTGATTTTCATTGCGAATATCTAGTAAGTTTTTAGCCTCTACTTTCGCCTGAGCTAATTGATTGTCCTTGACCAAGCCAGAAGTTTTATCAATTTCGGCAACAAGTTGATCAAGTCCAGCCTGATATGCTTTAACCTCAGCACTATTATCTGGCTGATTTTTTAATTTATTTGGTTTGGATTTTTTAGAATCAAGCGCTGCTAACCGCATTTTTGTGAGCGCAGAATTAGCATCATTACCGTTGGTTGATTTATTAAAATCTGCATATGCTGTTGCAATTGTTACCATGTTGTCGTGTAAAGTCGCTGCCGTCGCAAGGTGGCTAAATCCAAAACAACCTAGAAACAATGCACTGAACCATACTTTTTTCATCGGTGCATTTCCTATGTAGTCAATCATTTGACTGCTTAAACATAACCAGATTTAAAAAAAAGAAAAAGCTCCTTTTGTTGGAGCTTTGTCTCAAATCCATCAACCTTAAAACAGGCCATTTAAATTTTGCGTTTTAATGCATCTGCAATCGCGTCGACCAATTGCTGTGAAATTTCCTGCTTAGACGCTTTTTCAAGTTCACGTTTTTTCATATGATAACTCTGTGCAAAAAATACAGTCATGGCATTTTCATCGGATGCAAAACCGATATCCTTACGTGATACATCGTTACAAGCAATCATATCTAGTTTTTTGGCGACAAGTTTTGCCGCTGCATATTCTTCAACATTTTGAGTTTCCGCAGCGAAACCAACCATAAATGGGCGCTGTTGTTGTTGAGCAATAGTAGCAACAATATCAGGATTTTTTATCAGCGAAACTGCTAACTCATCACCTGCTTTTTTAATTTTTTGTTCTGCCACCTGAGCCACGCGGTAATCGGCCACCGCAGCAGTCGCGATAAAAATATCACAACCTTCATCTAGCATTTGCATACTCACATCCAGCATTTGCACAGCTGAAGCAACATTGACACGTTTTACTCCATTTGGGGTATCCAGCGTCACAGGTCCAGCAATTAAGGTCACTTTAGCCCCAGCCGCATAACATGCCGCAGCGAGAGAGAATCCCATTTTCCCTGTACTATGATTTGAGATGTAACGGACAGGATCAATCGCTTCTCGTGTAGGTCCAGCAGTAATCACGACATGCTTACCTGCCAATAAACCAAATTTTTCTGCGATGGCACGTTGCGCTTTATGGAAATATTCACGGACTTGGTAGGCCAACTGTTCAGGCTCAGGCATACGCCCCAAACCGACATCTCCACACGCTTGTGAACCGGCATCTGGCATAATCACATGAATGCCATCTTCCACCAATGTTTGTAAATTACGCTGTGTCGCTTTCGCTGCCCACATTTGCTGATTCATAGCAGGCGCAACCCAAACTGGCGCTTTAGTCGCAAGATACAATGTACTGAGTAAATCATCTGCTAAACCATGCGCAAATTTTGCCAGAGTATCGCAGCTTGCAGGCGCAACCAAAACTAAATCAGCCCACCGCGCCAATTCAATATGCCCCATTCCTGCTTCGGCTTCAGGATCCAGCAATTCGGTATGTACAGGATTACCCGAAAGAGCCTGAAAAGTTAAAGGGGTAATAAATGCCTGTGCACCATGAGTCATGACTACACGTACATCAAATCCATAATCTTTTAAACGGCGGACAATAATGGCACTCTTATAGGCCGCAATACCACCAGTAACCGCTAGAATAATGTTTTTATGAGGAATAACACTTAAATCGAAGCTCACGAACAGCTTACCTTTCTGTTGCAGTGGCGCTCACAATAGCATTAAATACGCACATACCCAAGTAATTGGCTATGAAAATCAGAACTAAAACAATCGATATAAGTGACTTTTATAATGAATAAACCGATTAAATTATGGCCACAACAAGAACGACCTCGTGAACGATTATTGGAACAAGGTGCAAGCAGTCTCTCCGATGCCGAGTTATTGGCAATTTTTCTACGTTCAGGTTCTAGACAACATTCTGCTGTTGAACTGGCTAGACTTCTAATTCAACATTTTGGTTCTCTTAATCCAGTCTTTGATGCATCACAAGAAGAACTCTGCCAGTTCCATGGCATGGGCGCTACTAAATATTCGCAATTGATGGCAGTCAAGGAACTCGGTAGGCGTTATCTCAATAATCATTTTCATCAAGACAATTTAAATCTAGATTCATCACAACTGGTGCTGGACTATTTACGTTATGAACTACAAGGTGAAACTCAAGAAGTCTTTGCGGTATTGTGTTTAGATAGTCAGTTACGCAAGTTACATTTTAAGAAATTATTTTTTGGTTCAACTAATTTTTGCAATATATCGATCAAACAGACTTTACGTTATGCTATTCAACAGCATGCCAGTTGCATCGTGATCGCACATAATCATCCTTTCGGAGACGTGCAACCGTCCCGCGCAGATATTGAAATGACACAGCAATTAAAACATGCTTGTGAAAGCGTAGAAATCGAG
This sequence comes from Acinetobacter sp. S40, assembly GCF_016624705.1. Classification (NCBI taxonomy): domain Bacteria; kingdom Pseudomonadati; phylum Pseudomonadota; class Gammaproteobacteria; order Moraxellales; family Moraxellaceae; genus Acinetobacter; species Acinetobacter sp. S40. Next base: position 16,509 of record NZ_JACVTU010000019.1, on the reverse strand, counting down.
CTTATTGATCATATTATTGTGGCTAGACATGCGACTTTTTCATTTGCTGAGCAACAATTGTTCAATTTATAAAATCATGCCACCATGATATTGACAAAGCCTGACCAAGTGGTAAAGATCATAAAAAATTAAATGCCTGCTGAACCATGATTGTACGTGACCAAACCGATATCATAAAATTACTGTTTTCTTGGCGCGGAACAATTTTACCCAAAATTTTACCCGCGCTTGGAGTAGTCATGCTGCTCTCCGCTATTGTGGGTGGGCTTGAATATACGCAGATTTATCATTTCCCAGAACTACCTTTGGTTGGTTTTACTCTGATTGGTGTGGTTCTTTCTATTTTTTTGGGCTTCAAAAATAGTGCCTGTTATGACCGTTGGTGGGAAGGTCGTAAACTATGGGGAGCTTTGATCGCCAATGCACGACATTTTGATCGTGATTGCCGTATTCTTCCTCAAGGCCGCCGTGAACGTGTGATTCAGCATGTTATTGTTTTTGCCAATACTCTTCGTGATCGTTTGCGGCATCAAACCGCCCATCCTACTGAGCTCACAGAAACCACAGGAATGAGCCAACAGGCATTGACTCAACTTTATCAACAACATAATGCGCCACAATACACGCTCAGCCTGATTCAATGGGAATTAATGCAATCACTCAAAGAAGGTGAAATCAGTGATATTATTTACACACAGTTGAATCGCTATGTCGCCGAACTTAGTTTGGTACAAACGGGTTGCGATCGCATTGCCAATACCCCTATTCCTTTCGCCTATTCAGTCTTACTGAATCGTACCGTCTTCTTTTTCTGTTTTATGTTACCTTTTAGCGTTGGCCCAATTTTAGGCTTAGGTACACCGTTATTGGTCGGGATTTTGACCTATACCTTTTTAGGTTTGGATGCATTGAGTACAGAAATTGAGGAGCCATTTGGCACCCAAAGCAATGACTTGCCTTTGGACTCGATGGTACGTTTGATTGAAATTGAATTATTAGGAACCTTGGGCAAGCCCACCCCACCTCCGATTCAGGCACAAGATCATAATTTACTTTAGTAGTGCGTCAACTAATTACTCAATTTTATGACAACAAACTACTTTAGCCACCTATTATTACAATCAAAAACAAGGAAAAGATGTGATCAAAATACTAGGGCGAGCAGATTCAATTAATGTGCGCAAAATCCTTTGGGTCTGTGATGAACTGAATTTAGGTTATCAACGCGAAGATTGGGGACGTGGCTTTCAATCTCCTAAGCAAGCTGAATTTCTGGCACGTAATCCTAATGCAACAATTCCTGTTTTGATAGATGACGACTTTGTTCTCTGGCAATCCAACTCAATCCTGCGTTATTTGGCCAATGCCTATGTGGGTGAGAAGCTCTACCCAACTGACCCTCGAAAACGTGCTTTGATTGACCAATGGATCGACTGGCAAGGAATCGAACTCAATAATAGTTGGGTATATGCCCTCATGCATTTCATTCGACATTCTCCTGAACACCAAGATTCTCAAAAAATTGCTCAAAGTGTTGAATCATGGAATGCAATGATGCTCATATTAGAACAACAGTTAGCTAAAACTCAGGCGTATATCATCGGCGCTGAGTTTTCTTTGGCAGATATTGTTATCGGTCTATCGGTTCAACGTTGGTATTTAACGCCATTTGATAAGCCCGACTGTCCAAATATTAAAGCCTATTATGAATTATTAAGTCGGAGAGCGGCTTTTATGCGCTGGGGAAATAATGGTCAAAACTAATCATCAAATTTCGTGTTGATTTTAAAAATTAACGAAAACTTTCCCAAATTCCCTGTTGCCCTGTCCTCGGTACAGGAGTATTTCCTAATTTAATCCAAGGCATATTGTCTCCATGAAAATCACTGCCAATTGATACTTTTAAATCGAGTTGTTCAATCATTCGGTCCACCATTTGCCGGGTCGATAAAGACTCAATATTTGGGGGCAATTCGATCGCATCACCTTTGAGCTCAGCAAATAGCTCAATTAAATAACGAACATTCGTTGCCGATAAGTCATAACGGGTGGGATGTGCCAAAACCGCATAGCCCTGACTTTGATGAATAATTTGAATGGTATCTGCCAAACTCAAACCATCAAACTTCACAAAAGCACGTTTTCCTTCTTTTATAAATCGATCAAAAGCCTGTTGTGGACGTGACACTATTCCTTTTTCAACCAATGTTTTAGCAATATGTGTCCGGGTAATTCGATCAGCCTCATTATCCACTTGAGCAAGTACATCTTCATAAATATCCTGCCCTATACAGCCTTTGAGTAAGTAACAGATTTGTTTGGCACGTTCTGCACGAATCTTTTTTTGTATCGCAAGTGCATCAAGCAAAGGTTCAGGTTGCTGCATATCCAGCGCTACAATATGTACACCATAACTTTTTTTAGTGGCTGGACGTGACCATTGACTGGAGATTTCTACACCAGAAATAATTTGAATATCATAGTGTTGAGCGGTTTCTCTGACCTGTTCAAGACCATCCATAGTGTCGTGATCCGTCAAGGCCAGCATGTGAATACCACAATCAACCGCTGATTTGACCAACGCATCTGGTGACAAAGTTCCATCAGAAATATTGCTATGTGTATGTAAATCTATGCCTTGCATCTTTATACTATGCCACTTCGTTGATCCAGTTTAGATACTCTAACATGAAAGCACTTTTAGACTTTGTGCCCCTCATTATTTTCTTTTATTTATATAAAACCGTCGATCCCAAAGATACACACCATCCGCTCTTACAATTGATTGGTTCTGCTGGGGGGGTGGATAACAATAATATTCTAGTCGCTACGACAGGTCTGATTATTTCCATGCTGATTATTTATGGGGGATTATTTGTTACACAAAAATTTCGTCTGGAAAAACAACAATGGATTGTGTTGTTTATGACAGTGATTTTTGGCGGTATTACCCTTATGTTAAGTGATGATTTTTATATTCGTTTAAAGGCCGTCATTCTCAATCTAATTTTTGCAGGCGCTTTTTTGCTTTCACCGTTCTTTAGTAAAGATGGCAAACCATTGATTCAACGTTTATTTGGCCCTATTTTCGAATTAACCGTTCAAGGCTGGAAAAACCTGAACTTTGCTTGGGCTGCCATGTTTATTGTAATGTCGTTATTGCATTGCTTTTTTGCATTTATTTTCATGCACGGTAAATATTGGGGTGAATTTACGGCTTTCGGTGACATGATTGTCATGTTTTCCTTTATCATTATTCAGTTTATTGTATTACGTAAATACTTTAAATCACCCGATGCCTAAAAATCACCTAAAGACTGAGATCGACCATGCCATTATTTGTAGTCACCTGTACCGACAATGACGGAACCTTAGAAAAACGTTTAGCCATTCGCCCTCAACATATTGAACGACTACAAAAACTGGATGACGAAGGCCGTCTAATTGTGGCAGGTGCCATGCCAAAGGATCCTGCTAACCCACAGGCTGGTTTTTATGGCAGCACCATTATTGTTGATTTTGACAACCGTGAAGCACTGGATACATGGCTCAAAGATGAACCTTTTTTGCTAGAAGGTGTTTATGGAAAAATTGAAGTCAAGCCATTTAATAAAGCGTTTCCGAAAGAGTAAGAATATGTCCGCTATGCCGAAAACGCTTATTGTATTATCACTACTCTGCTCAACCGCATGGGCTGTTGAACCCGTGCCAGCTGCACCTGCGCTGACAACATCGACAGTCACTACCAATGCTGCTGTTACGACTGAGCCAAATCCAGTTTCAACCAAGCCTTTAACTGCTGAACAAATCGCAAAAGCCAAAGCAGAGCAGGATGCGAAAATTAAAGCACTCGTCAAAGATCAGGCGGGACGACTCAAACAACTGGAACAGGCTAATCTGGATGCTTTGACTCAAAATCAGGAATTACAATTAAAAAATGATAATTTGCTGGTTCAAGTTCAAGTCTTACAAAGTGAACGTAGTGCCCAAATGTTCCTGTATGGTGGGGCAACTATGGGCGTGGGCGTACTCCTTGGATTTTTGATTGCTAGTTATATTCATACCAAACGCCGTCGCCAATGGTAAAATCATTACTTGAATAAATTTTAAAGGTTTTTCAGGTGACAGCATCTACGGGTATCCAAACAGCTGAACTGGATTGGGAATGTGTCGATGGTATTGATATTCCAATTTCCAGACAGTTTGGTGATGTTTATTTCTCCAAAGCCAATGGTTTACTTGAAACCCGACATGTCTTTTTAAATGGCAATGATCTAAATACACGTTTAAGTCAATTACAACCTTTTCAGTATTTCTGTATTGGTGAAACAGGTTTTGGGACTGGTTTAAATATTTTAACGTTGTGGCAACTTTGGCAACAAGTACGGTCAGATAATCATAGCCATTTACATGTGATGAGTGTTGAGAAATATCCTTTAAGCAAAACCGATTTGATTCGTGCATTAAATGCATGGCCTGAACTCAAACCTCTTGCAGATCAATTAATCGCACAGTATCCCCTGCCCATCGCAGGCTGTCATCGTTTGAGCTTTCCTACAGAACGTTTTAGTCTGGATCTCTGGCTAGGTGATGCACATGATGTTTTTCCAGTGATTGAAAAAACCAAAGCAGTTGATGCATGGTTTCTGGATGGATTTGCGCCTTCATGCAATCCCGAACTCTGGGAAGAAAATGTTTTAAATCATCTTGTACGACTTTCAGATATCGGGACGACTTTTGCATCATTTAGTGTTGCGGGAGTACTTAAACGTGGTCTGAAAAAGCATGGTATTACGATTTCCAGACCCAAAGGTTTTGGTCATAAACGTGAAATGCTAAAAGCCAGATGGAATCAGTCTGAAAAAATAATGCCCCCAATAGAAGGTCATGAGCTTACCTCTTCATTGGAACCGCAGCAAATTGCGATTATTGGCGCAGGAATCGCGGGTTTAACGGTTGCATGGACTCTTGCTCAACGTGGTCATCAAATCACAATCTATGATCAAGATAAGCCACTTTCAGGCGCATCCGGTAATCCCTTGGCGTTGCTGAATCCCAAACTGTGTCCGATTGAACAGGCACATCATCATTTGATGACTCTAACATGGCAGTATGCTCTAAATTTTTATCCAAAATTTAAGGCGTTCCGTGCAATTCAGGTCAACCAACTCGCACAGAAAAATCCAGAAGAGTTACTTCGTCTAGCCGAACAATATCCAGCAGCAGTATTACAAGCACAGACCGCAAAAGAAAGTACCTTTACTACCGCATATTCTAGCTTAAAGCTGACTCAAGCAGGTGCTGTTGTACCGCACCAATTACGTGATCAAATTCTGCAACATCCCAATATTCAGCTTAAAATCGCAAGAGTTAGCCAATTACTCAACGATAACGAAAAGATTCAGTTGATACGGGATCAAGAATATTTAATCCAAGCAGATCAAGTGGTGGTTTGTTGCGCCAAAGCCAGTCAGAATTTATTTGTGCATTATCCCAAACTCAAGCCTATACGAGGTCAAGTCAGTTGGCTTAATAACAGCAACAATCTCTTGAGCAACGATCAAGCTTACAGTTATGGGGGCTATTGTATGCAGCTCGATTCTGAACATCTAATTTTGGGAGCATCCTTTTCTCCCAATCGGGAAGATGACGATGTATTATCAAAAGACCATGTGCATAACTTTGATTTAATCCACAGCGTATTTCCAGAATATGCTGAACAATTGCCTGATCCCACTGTTTGGCAAGGACGTGCTTCAATCCGTGCACAAAGTGCTGATTATTTTCCTTTACTTGGTCAAGTTGAGGAAAATTCTAAAATATTTACTTTTGCTGGCTTAGGTTCTAAAGGATTTTTATTTGCACCGCTTTGTAGTGAAGTGTTGGCTGCATTGATGTTACATGAGGCTTGTCCCATTCCCGCCCCTTTATTGCAAAAACTAAATCCGCGTCGTTTTTTCAAAAAACTTAAAGTCAAAAAACCCTATTTTGGAACTTCATCTTTGCCGAGTGAATCATCCGATTGTTCTTTATAACACACTCATAATGAGGTTAATGTTTATAATGACACTACAATAAAAAAGCACCCGAAGGTGCTTTTTTATCAGTTGCCCTGTTCTAAAGGCAAACCAGCATCTTTTGCAGCACGGGTTCCACCCATCAAAATGACATATTCCCGTTCAGCATCAAAACCATCAAGTAATTCTGCCGCGCGAGGTGCTTTACTGCCACCACCACATAGAATATAAATTGGCTGATCCGCAGCCACCTGAGTCAGACTATCGGTCTTTAAATCATTAATCGGTTGATTTATCGCACCTTTAACATGCCCTTCAGCATATGATTTTGCGTCACGGACATCCCAGATAATGGCATTTTCTGGGAACTCAAATGTCGTAATTTCTTGTTTACGGATCATTGCGCACTCCTTTGATGTAAACAACACTTGGCAAATGAAGAAAACATCCCTAGCATCTCAGATATTCTTTCACTTTGCAAAGGTCTATGTTATGCCATCTTTCGATATTGTCTCTGAATTAGAGTTATTTGAAGTCAATCACGCTGTTCAAAATACCCAAAAAGAGATTGCAACACGTTTTGATTTTCGTGGACAGGATGTTTCCATTGAACTCAATGAAAAATCTAAAGAGATTAAAATTAGTACAGAAAGTGATTTCCAATGTGAACAGGTCTATAACATGCTGGAAAATCACTTTTATAAACGTAAAATTGATGTACAAGCATTAGACCCGCAAAAAGCAACAGCTTCAGGGAAGCACGTAGTACAAGTAATTAAACTAAAAGATGGACTTGACTCAGATACTGCAAAAAAAATTAATAAAGCCATTAAAGAAAGTGGCATCAAAGTGCAATCTTCTATTCAGGGAGACAAAATTCGCGTGACCGATAAAAAGCGTGACACTTTACAACAAGTCATGGCTTTTTTACGTGAACAGCAATTTGGAATTCCATTACAGTTTAATAACTTTAAAGATTAATTTCAGCGCTGTTATTTTTACACAGGATGCACTATGTCACAGGCCAATCGCTTATCAAAACTGGTGAAAGCCACGTCAAAATTTCCGAAAAGTATTCGTAGTACGCTTTGGAGTAAAGCGTTTGGCCGTATCGTGCCCATGGTTGGAACAGCCAATATTCGTTATCTGGAAGTTGATCAGGATCATGTTATCGTACGTCTGGAAAATCAGCGCAATATGCAAAATCATATTAAAGGTGTACATGCAGCTGCAATGGCGCTATTAGCTGAAACTGCGACGGGTTTTTTAACAGGATTACATGTACCTGATAATCGAATTTTGCTGATCAAATCGTTACATGTCGATTATTTAAAAGTGGTACAAGGTGGTTTAACCGCAACCGCAACTTTATCATCTGAACAACAAAAATTTATTGGTGACAATGAAAAAGGAGAATTACTTATCCCTGTCACAGTGATGGATGATGGCGGTAATGAACCAATTCATTGTGAAATGTTGTGGGCTTGGTTACCTAAACGCGTAAAATAAATGACTAGGCCCAGCGTTGATCTGGGCTTTATTTTTTAAAACGATTAAATAAAATCTTCAACGATAGAAACCACTTCTTTTAAATAGTAAGCATCTACTTCATCAAAGCTATTTAATACATCACTATCAATATCCAACACTGCAACACATTCCCCCCCTAGCATTATCGGCAAAACAATTTCAGACTTCGAGGCTGAGCTACAAGCAATATGTCCTGGAAACTGGTCCACATCTGGGACGATAATGAGCTGCTTTTGCTGCCATGCTGTACCACATACTCCCCGTCCTTTTGCAATACGAGTACAAGCGATTGGCCCCTGAAATGGTCCCAATACCAATTCATTCTCTCTCACCAGATAAAATCCAATCCAAAACCAGTCAAATTGTTGTTGGAGCGCAGCACAGATATTGGCAAGATTAGCAATCGTATCACTTTCATCTGCCACAATTGCTTGAATTTGTGGAATTAATCCCTGATATTGTTCAGCTTTATCACCTTGTTGTAATGATAATTCTTCTGCCATGATCATGATCCAAATCAAAACATTGTAGCGGATGAAATAATATGACTTTTAGTAATTTATATGAAAAGTAAATAATTGAATATTTTTAGTTCAACTCGAACCCATAAAAAATCCAGCCTAGGTGCTGGATTTTTTACCAATAACAATTTTTAAAGCAGCTTAAGCGGCCAGAAATTTTTGCTTCACTTCTTCGGGAATAACACGTTTATTCCCTTTTACATCCACCGCCACAAAAGTAAAAACACCTTCCGTGACCTGTTTAGCAGGACGCGAATCGTCATGGCTGTCCCAAACTTCAATCTGCATTTGAATAGAAGTATTTCCCACCCTCAAAATTTTGGTATAGCAACTAATCACATCACCCACTTTAACGGGAACTAAAAAAGTCATCTGATTAATCGAAATGGTCGCACAGCGTCCCTTACTGAAACGCTCTGCATGAATTGCTCCAGCCAAATCCATTTGTGAGACAATCCAGCCACCAAAAACATCACCACTCCAGTTGGTATCGGCAGGCATTGCAATGGTTTGAAGGGATAAAGTTCCTTCAGGCTTTTTGAGAGATTCTGACACATTAACTCCGAGCTTGGGCTTGTAATTGCTGATCCAGCCACTGCTGTAATTCACTGGATCGAAGCGCGCCACTTATTCTACCAATTTCCTTGGTTTTATTCATCAAAACTAGAGTGGGAATGCTACGAACATGGAAAGCCTGACTTAAACGTGGTGAAGCTTCTGTATCGATTTTGGCAAAAATAACATGGGGATTCTTTGCCGCAACCTGAGCAAAATGTGGTGCCATCATTTTGCATGGACCACACCAGTCCGCCCATAAATCAATCAAGATAGGTAAATCACTGTTGCTGACATAATGACTAAAATTTTCCTCGTTCAATTCGATCGGTGCTAATGGAATAAGAGCGGCATGGCATTGACCACATTTGGGATCTGCAATTAGTTTTTCTGCTGGAACCCGATTTTTAGCACGACAGCTTGGACAAACGATAATCATATTACGCCACTCCAGTATATTGATGTAAAAATTCTAATTGGGTTGCTACTGCTTTTTCAAACCATTTCCCATGATAAATATCAAAATGATACATATCCCATTCATGATAAGTCACAAAAGGCGCAATATTGGTTGCAGCTTCTCGGCTAGAGTCAATTGGAACCAGACTATCTTGTTTTGCTACAATCAATAAAACGGGGATATTAATTTCTCTAACATTTTGTATAGGCCGATAGCGAATTAGCTGAAATAATGCACGGGCTGGAACCTCTCCACTCCAATAATAGTCAGGGTTTACAATGGATAAATACCCCTGATAACTATCATTCGTGGGAAAAAATGAAAGTTGTTGCTGTGCGACTACAGGGAGTGTCCTAGGGCTTAATCCTACTTTTGAACCCATATAATCCTGACTTGATTGCTTTAAAGCCTTTGGTAATTGCTGAATAGGATAAATCTTGGCAGTTTCAGCGCCATCCACAAAAGGAACTTGTACCATAATTGAAGAAATATTTTTTAATTCACTAGCAAGATTAAGCACATAGCCCCCACTCAACCCCGTTCCCCAAAGTACAATACGCCGCTGATCAACCAACTTACAACCACTCATATATTGAATAACTGTTTTCCAGTCTTCAAGTTGATCCTTAAGAGAAACAAGTTCTCTCGGTTTTCCCGTGCTTCCTCCCCAATAACGATAATCAAATAATACAACTGCATATCCAGCCTGAGCAAACTTTTGAGCATATTGAATAAGTTTAAACTGACGTAATGCAGCAAATTCATGCGCCATAATAATCACAGCAGGCTTTCTATCTGATTTTGGACGATAGAAATCTGCAGCAATGGTCTCTTGACCAATAGGGACATACAGCGGCTCAACTGTATAAGCGTGCATACGCGCTCCAATGCGTTATATTTTGGTTATCGGTAGTTATATATTTTAAAAGCACACTTTAATGTGACAGGCTGCTTAATGGTATGATACAGCATAAACGTTTTTTAAAATTTTGGAGTGACGAAATGACGGATAATGTTGGTTTTGCAGGTCAAATTGGCCCAGAACACGTCGAACAAGTGGTCGAAAAAGGCTTTAAATCCATCATTAATAATCGACCAGATCTGGAAGGTGGCCCAGAGCAACCTACCAGCGCACAAATTGAAGAAGCTTCGCGTAGCGCTGGTCTGGACTATGTGTATCAACCTGTCGTTGCTGGTCAAATTACAGAGTTGGATGTCCGCACTTTTGCCAATCATTATAATGAATTACCAAAACCGATTTTAATGTTCTGTCGCACAGGTAACCGTTCAAATAATTTGTATCAGCTTGCTAAACAAATGGATTTACTGGATGACTAAATTTTTATGTTTTAGCCTAGTATGCTTTTGTATGGCATTCACTGCTTGTAGCACGATGAATGTACGTCCTACAGCCAGCGTGATGGTGGGAACAGGAATATAAAAAAACAGCGCCGAAGCGCTGTTTTTTTATATTTATTTTATGGACACGTTGTATTGGTACCATATGGACTTGTTAAGTTCGGTCCATAGCTACCGTCAGTACTATAATCTGACTTCAATGGTGCTAGCCCTAGATTATAAACTGTCCGATTTGGAAGCGATGCAACGGTAGAAGAGGCGCCAACCTGTACATTGAGCCACTGTGCATAGATTTTTGGATAACGAATTACAAAATCAAATTTTCCTTCTGCGTCTGTCGTATATGTTGCAGTCGTACCTTGCCCCAAGAAAGTTGGGACTTTCACAGGAATATTGATTACTTCATTATTTGTAATCGGTGACCCTGATGCATTCACAGGACAGTATGCTGTTGGATGAATCACCCAGTCTTCTTTTTGATTTCCAAGTGCATCTGTAATTAGATCCCAAGAATATTTACCTTTAAGATAAAAAACGGGCGCAATATCCATTACAACTTCTTGTTTTGCCAAAGGCTTTCCATCAAAATCTGTTACACTAACCGACATATTACGTGTGTAATATACCCCGTCACTTGAAGTTCCCACTTCCGTTGGATTTACCCCAATTACAATAGAAGCTACTGGATTTTCAACTACTGCTTGTACGATATCGATACGTGAAATTTGAGTTGCAGTGAGATAGCCAGTCTCATTAAAACTTGCATTTAAGCGTAAATCATCGTTTGCAAAAGTAGCTGCACTGTAATTCATGTTACGTGCTGTTTCATCAACCTTAATTTTGAAGACAGCTTGTCCATTTGCATCCGTTGTCAATCCTGATGGGCCTACGATAAGTGCTCCATTGATATTAAAATTATCAATACCTAGCGTTATGTACTGATTGGCTACACCACCGCCATTTTGGTCAACCAATGTGACTGTCACATCTGAAGTATCATTACGAACATTAAGCGTTGGTTTAGCAGAGGAAATACGTAATGAATAGCGTGCTGGTTGAGTTGATGGCTTAAAAACATTTAAACGAGAAATCTGAGTTGCAATCTCTCCATCTTCATCAGTATAAGTTGCAGCTAGTTCAATACCACTGGCAATCAGTAAATCTGCATCAACTGTCTTACCATCTACTCCAACAGAAAAGAAAGCATTCCCATTTGAGTCAGTTTTTAAAGTTTGCGGTGCACCACTTGTATTCGAAGAGGCACTGCTGCCAGGATTACCAATGATGATTCCAGCTGAATTATTTGCAGCTAATGTTACTGATTGGTCTCTAAGTGGTTGATGATTCTTATCCAATAAGGTGACTGTCACAATCGCTCTATCACCCTCAACGCTTAAATTAGTTTTTGCAGGCGTGATTGTAAGGCTATTCTGATTCACCATTTCAAAAACAGTAAAATTAATTGTAGTCTCTAACTTTTCGCCTTTAGGATTCGTGATATATCCTTTAACTTGGATTCCGTTATCTATGAGAGCTTGTTTTGCTGGATTAGCAATATCCTTAGGAATAATAACTGAAACAGAAACCATTCCATTTGCAGACGTGAGGACTGAATCATTACTAAGTTTGACCCCTGCTGCAATAGCCTCAGGATTTAAAGATAAATTTACTGGATAACCTGTATTTGCACCCAATTCATCCTTAACTGCAACATTGACCTGATATGTTTTACCTATATTCAAATTGCCTAAACTCAAATAAGTTATATCGGAGGTTAAACGTAAATTGACTGAATCTTTCGGAATGGCAACTTGAATATTACCCGTTTGCTGAATACGATCACCATTATTTTGATTGGCTCCTACAACCGCAAAACCAATACCATTTTTAATTAAGCTAGCATCGTATTGACCTTCAGCCACTTTTACTGTGAATGTAGCTTCACCTTTACTATTGGTGGTTAATGCTGTATCAGACAAAGATGCACGAGAACCAGCCAAATTTGATAGAGCTATCGCAAGTGGCGTATTAGCGATTGTATTACCGTTTGCATCTTTAGCAACGACTTTTACCTGCACTTCACCACCCAATACAGAAACTGTAGGTTCATAACTAAAGCTAAGGTTTGCCAGATCAGGAATAACCACGGCTGGCTGGCTAATATCAATCTTACGGGCAATAGTATAGGCTGAACCATCTTTACGTGTCCCTTGAATCGCGACAGTAATACCATTCGCAATAAGATTTGCAAGCTCAGTGTTATTATTGGCCTTCACTTTTAAGTCAAATTTAGCTATACCATTCGCATCTGTTTGAAGAGCTGAGGCACTTACAAAACTCACGCCATTGCTGATTGCGGCATCATTAAGACCAACTCCAACTTTCTGACCAGTAAAATTCTTTCCATCCGTCCCTGTCGCTTTTACAACAACTTGTAGCGTTTGTTCAACACCGGAAGCTAATACCATACTTCCAGGCATATCTACATTCAAATAATCTAAATCGATAGTGCCTTGATCGGTTGGGGCTTTAAAGTTTAAAGTGGTAGTTTGTTGCGCATTGCTTGAATTTGATTGGGCCGTAATACGAATTCCATTGGCTACAAGTCGTTTTTGTACATCACTGCCATTGGCTTTATATTGATAAACAAATGTTGCATACCCCGTATCATCGGTATTCTTGGATGCTTGACCTGTAAGACTGAGCCCTAAAGATTGAAGCTCTGCGGTAGACAATGCAGGAAGAGACACTGAAATATTTTCCCCTTTTAATGCACTTCCTTTTACCCCAATTGCTTTTACCTTAACGTTAATAGTCTGATCTTGTGAATAATCAAAAGCACTATTAATCGGGTCTATTGCTAAATATCCAACACCTTCTTCAGATTTTTCTTCATCTTCAACTGCAATTTGAACAGCACTTGTTAAATTATTGTCAGACTTAAACGTTGCAGTAATCCCTGCCTGAACTAAAGCCGCAACAGCGACATCCGTTTTAGCGTTAGTATGTAAAGTATAGGTAATATAGCCATTTGTTGCAGTACTAAAATCTTTCTCAGCGCTTCCATCGAAACTAACTCCGTTTGAAGTCGCTTCACTGTTCAAACTTAAAGTTAATTTGCCTTTAGTTGCAGCTTCACCTTTATTATTAATACCTTTAACTGTAATCGTAATCTGATCATTTTTAGCATTTATTTTATATGAAGAAGCAATTTCTAAACGCTGTAAAGCAAGCTGATCAATTGCACTCGTATCTGCTGTAATAACGCTAATTGTGTCTTGAGCAAAAATTTCTGCATTATCTGAATATATTGCTTTTAAATTAATGCCCTGTTGAGTCAAAGCAACGGGATAACTTGAATTTGCTTGCAATGTAAATAAAGCATATCCATTTGCATCTGTTATTGCTTCAGATTGGTTAATAGTCACTCCATATGCATCACTTTTATCTGTGAAGACAAGTTTAACTTTTTTATTTGCAAGAGCTACATCATTACTGTTTTTGGCGCGTACTTTAACAGTCGTTGTTCCATTTTGTGCAACAATTGGTGCATCTGCTTTAATTAACTCAAGCTTTTGAACAACTTGAGAAATATCCTTAAAAGTAATTGATCCAGAGACTGTTTTTTCTGCTTTATTCTCATCAATCAATTTAAAACTCAAAGATTGGGATGTAGATACAAGTTTCTGAATCTCATCAGTACTTAAATCAGAATTCGCGACAATTGTGAATTTTGCCTTTCCTTGACTATCCGTACTAACATTAGAACCTGTAGCTATAGAAAATTTTCCCTGCATTTCTAGTGGAAGAGTTAAAATAATAGACTCTCCAGCTTTTATACCACCATTTTTATCTGTCACAGTTGCAGTAATATCCGTAGAGCCTTGTGGTAAATTCAATACCACTCCTTGCTGAATATTAAGATTATAATCGCTAACAATAGTACTGGTTTTCTTAATATTTAATGTATAACTTTGCTTGATCGTTGTACCATCAACTACAGCAGTTAATTGCACTTTTCCAGACGAAGCTGTAAGGGTGGGAACATTAATTTCAAATATTGCAATACCATTATCACCTGTAGAAACTAAAGAAGCTTTACTTGTTACACCAATGTTATCACTATCAGAAATTGCTAATCTAACTTGTTTATTAGCAATTCCACCCTTATCAGCATTAAGCACTTGCACAGCAATTTGAACAACAGAATTATCATTTGCCTGTTGAAGATCAATGCCATTTGAATCTTTTAATTTAATATCTATACTTTCAGCTACGGTAGAGCTATCAGTTGAAGAGTTGTTGCCTCCTCCATTACTATTATTATTTGAACTATTACTAGATTGGTTATAATAACCATCGCTACCGCCACCACCACAAGCAACTAATGCCAAAGATGATGCTAAAACTGTCGATTTAACCCCTAATTTTCTCAAATTAGCTAAATAAGTCATAGTATTTTCCATTTTATATAATATATGTTGCCACCAAAAAAACATGGATGGCCTTTTATACGAAAATTTACTCAAATTAACATAATTTATCAATCTAATCCTGACACAAATTACTAAAACTTTTCATTAACAATTTTGACCAATGATTTTTTAATTAAATTTTTATTTTCTTTTATTATGAATAGAAATTTTTTTCGGATTTAATATGTACGATCTCATCATTATCGGTGCAGGCACAGCAGGTATCAGTGCATACAAAGAAGCAGTTAAATATACCCAAAATATTTTAGTCATTAACGACGGCCCATGGGATACTACTTGCGCTCGTGTCGGCTGCATGCCAAGTAAAATACTCATTTCTTCCGCTAACCGGCTTTATGATAGCAAGCATATTGATCAAGTGGGAATTGCAACTGAATCATCATTTAACGCTTCTCATGTAATGTCACATGTCCAAGCATTAAGAGATCGTTTTACTACAGCAACCATTAAAGATGTACAAAGTTGGCCAAAACAGCATAAATTATCTGGAAAAGCCAGATTCATCAATTCCAATACAGTTGATGTCAATGGAAAACATTATCAAGCTAAGTCTTTCATTCTTGCAGTTGGTTCGACACCTATAGTCAACCAAGAATGGAAAAATATTCTAAAAGATCGTTTTATTACTTCAGATGAAATATTTGAACTCAAAAAACTTCCGTCCTCTTTAGCAGTCATCGGAAGTGGAGTGATTGCAATTGAATTGGCTCAAGCTTTTTCAAGATTAGGGGTAAAAACTGCTATTTTTGCACGTAGTAAACGTATTGGAATTCTATCAAGTCCAAATTTACAACAACAAGCACAGCAACTGCTTTCTAAAGAGCTTGCTATTTATTTTGAAACATTACCTTCAAAAGTAAGCATAAATGATCAAGGAGTCGAGTTAAATTTTCGATACGACAAAAAAGAAGAAATAGGAAATTTTGATTATTTATTAAATGCAACAGGCCGTACAAGTTTATTAGACTCCTTAAATCTTGATAAAATTGATCCACAATTTTGTGATGTAAAAAGGCTTCCCATTCATCCTCAAACAAAACAATTAGCAAATTTACCTATATTTATTGCAGGAGATGCGCATACAGACACACCTCTCCAACATGAAGCAGCACATGAGGGCCGAAAATTAGTACATAATTGCCTAGATTATCCACAAGTTAAAACCGTCAAAAATTTAACACCTTTGGGTATTGTTTTTTGCTCTCCAGAGATGGCCATTGTTGGGCAAAGTTACAAACAACTTCAAGACAAAAATATTGAATTTATAACTGGCTATGCCTCTTATGAAAAACAAGGCCGTGCTTTAGTCTTAGGTAAAAATACGGGGGGGGCTGAAGTTTATATCGATAAAAAAACACGAAAATTACTAGGCGCTGAACTCTTTATATACTCAGCTGAACATTTAGCACATTTACTTTGCTGGATGATTGGCACAGGAATTACGTTGGATGAAATTTTAGAGCAACCTTATTATCATCCAACGCTAGAAGAAGGTTTACGTAGTGCATTTAAGCATACTAGTCGTCAATTAAATGGATTATAAATTTCTGAATTACTTGTCATGAGAACGT
>NZ_JACVTU010000018.1:0-44424 GCF_016624705.1 Acinetobacter sp. S40 | reverse complement strand
GTCAACAATTCCGTCTGCTGGAGTTAAGGCGCTGGTGTAGTTGCCTGAGGCATCTGTCGTTACAGTCTTGGTGACCGTGACATCGTTGCCGTTTGCATCTTTACCAGTAATGGTCAGTACAACGTCGGTGCCTGGGGCAACGTCTGTCGTCGTACCTGTGATGCTGCCAGTCTCCACGATATCAACTGTGATCGCACTTTCTACACGATCTAAACCACCGTCTGAACCAGATTCGATTGCTCCTGGTAAGTGATCATCCGCTGTTATGACCTTACCATTTTGATCGGTAGTTTGAGCTACTGCATTGACTGCTGAACCATCAACAATTTCTACTGGAATATTGACTTGGTAACTTCCATCAGAATTAATGGTCGTTTCAATATCTTTCTTAATGATATTTCCATCTTTATCTAAGCCTTCCACAGTAACGATGACTTTAGAGCCTGGGGTAACATCTTTAGTTACTCCACTAATTGTACCATCGTTATTAATTTGAAGATTAATCGTGCCATCATTTAGTTTGTTATCATTATCGTTATGATCAATAATAGCTGCTGCAATACCACCAGCAGCTAGAGCACCTGCTACCCAAGGTAAAATGCCACCAGTTGCTGACTCACTAGCTATTGGTAATAAGTCTTCTAGGCCTGCAATTTCTTTAAATCCTGCAACCTCATCAAACCAGTACAGGACACAACCGTCCTCTTCAAAAACTAAGTCTGATTCTACATTTTCGTATTGAACAAAGAAGTTCTCGATAACAACTTCTTCTCCATTATTCAACTTTAAAATAAGATTATTTCCATCACGAAGAAATTCCGCAACGTCCTGGCGATACATTTTAGTATGGACAATAGATGCTTCGCTCAACGTAATGCGATTTGCATTCACTACTATTTTATCAAGAGAATCTTTCTCAATGACTGTAAACTGTTTCATATTCCCGCCTATATAATATTTAATAATATTTTTAAAGTTTCACTTATTTTGAAATGCCTGTGATCTCTACAGTTACTCGGCGATCCGCTTGTAAACATGCTTTTAATGCTTCACGTGATTTAACAGTTGGACACCCATCAGTAACTGGTTGATTCTTACCTTCACTGGTCGTGCTTATTAGATTTACAGGTACACCATTTTGAGCTAAAAGATTACGTACAGTTTCTGCCCTGTTTTGGCCTAACTGCTGGTTATAACTTTCACTGCCTAAACGGTCGGTGTGTCCTATAAGTTTGATATGGCTTACGGAAACAAATTTATTAGAGATCTGAGATGCAACATTTAAAACTTCCTGACGGCCCTTAGGCAACAGATCGTTTAGAGAGAAACCATTAAATTTGAACAGCGTGTCAGCAGCTAAATTGACAGATATAGTTTGCTCAACTGGTACAACGATATTTTGAGGTGTTTGCTTTTTCTCAGTACATATAAGTGGTTGACCACCATTTAAGATAAATGGTTTGCCTACATCATCTACTGACAAAATAAAATTATGATCTTTTAAATGATCTGGGCTTAAATCTACATCACAGGTTTTACACTCACTACCAGAAACGCAATTTTTAACTTTGAAATTATATATTTCTGGTTTCAAATGGTATTTTGCAGTGTTATTAATATAAAAATGACCCGCCTTAATACTATCTATATAAAAATCAATCGGACAATTTTGCTCATTTTGTGTGTCTTTTGAACATAATTTATCATCTCTTTTTACATTGATTATTTGAGTATTTCCTTGCTTATTTTCTTGAAATTTCAAGTCAGATGGCTTGGAATATGGATTAGATGCGCAACCTATCAAACCTAACGTTGCAATGGATAAAAGCGATAATTTCAACATAACAACCCCTGTGTTGAATTTAGAATTAAATAGAGGATTTACTACACATTTCCATCATCACCATTTTTTTATTCCTGCTAATGGAACAATTTTTTGACATAAATGTGCTTTAAGCACATTTATATCACAAAAAAATGTTAAAAATAAGCATTTTTCTATTTATCATTTTATTTTATTAATTTGACGCATGTCTCACTTTAAATTTAAGAAATAAATTATTTCAAGTAAGCAAGTTGTAATTAGATATCGACCGTTATCAGTCTTCTAGAGAAATATAATCAATTCCTTTTGTAGACCCAGGAGAGAAAATTATGTTGGAACAACAATAGATCCCACAGTTTAAAATAAGGTATTCAAATTAAAGAGGAAGGTTTGGTCTTTTAAGATTGTCGTAATCGTCGGCAGATTACGCCACCTAACCATTTAAATCGAGAGTTTGTTGTAAACACACCTGATACCTCACGAAATGATGTTGCTCAGGTGACTGATATTACCTACATCCGCACCTGGCAAGGAAAGTCATCTGTTGGTCAATGAAACCTACGCTTGCCCAAGATATCGTTTTAGATGCAATTCTTATGGCAGTATGGCGAAACAGACTCAATGAACCTGTGATCAGACACTCAGACCAAGGCTCACAATATAGTAGCGGAGACTGACAGAAATTCTGTCAGAAGCATAACTTGATTATCAGCATGAGCCGTCGAGCTCTTGCACAGTATACTGCTCATGGGAAAATGCTGTTGCTGAATCCTTTTTTAGAAGCCTAAAGAAGGAAAGAATTAAAAAGAGAATCTATAAAAATCGAGAAATGGCTCGTGCAGATGCGCTTGATTATATCGAGATGTTTTACAATCGAATCAGGGGCCATTCGCATCTTGATGGAATGAGTCCAGAAGTCTTTGAAACAGCTATAAAATGAGGCTGTCTCATATCCAGGATACTGGGGGTAGTCCAATGTGTATTTCATATAGGCTGTTAACTAATTTTTGAAAAATCTGTTTACTGCAAAACTCTATTTCATTTATTGATCAATATGGTTGTTCAATTAATTTCAAAATTAACATTACAAATTCCTAGTATCAATATACATGTGTGCGCTTCACACACAATTTCCAAATTAAAACGGACAATTTTATTGTGGTAAAATTCAAACTTTTTATTATAAAATCAAATATTGTCACATAAAATTTTATTTATTAAATTAAATAAAATTTTCAATGTAGCTTTTATAATAAAAATAAAAAAATTCTCGCATAAAATATGTTAAATATGTACATTTTTTGTTTTTAGTGATAAATTCCACAACAAATTAAATTCAAATGAATCATCGTCAGCAATTCTCAGGCAAGCTATAGTTTTATTAGATTTCCATGATGAGTGAATTTGCTTGAGCTAAAAAAGGACGTACATTAATTTTATGCGTGCATATTCATTAGACTTTCGAAAAAAAATCATGCTTGCTTATCATCAGACAAAGCACAAATCAAATGTCTGCAAGAAATTTGGTATTGCGAGATCCACATTAGATGATTGGATTCGGTTAGAACAAGAAAATCAAAGTTTATTACCATTAATTCCCAAAAGCAAAGGACGACCTTTTACAATTAAAGATCTAGAAAGTTTTAAGATATTTGTTGAAAAAACTTCTTTCAATAAAATTTATGACTTACTTGAACCCTTTGAACAGCAATTTGGTTATAGAATTTCTTATTCCATTCTATGGAGGGGATTAGATAAAATAGGATGGACAAAGAAAACTTTTCCAAAGCCCATAAATAAAGATTTTATTTTATAAAATGAATTATTCATCGTATTGATAAATACCAAGTCTAAAACGTTTATTGGCATTTTTAGTACCTTGATCACTTTTACAATATTCAATTGCAGCAGAAACTAATGCTTTTGACATTAGCTTCCATAGGTCAGAACTTAATTGTGTAAGTTTATCAATAGAGTCCTGAGTCAATTCATCTGCAAAAATTGCTTGTTCCAGAAAATTAGTATTCTGCGTTAAATTAAGAATCCCCGCAGCTAAGTGATCGGAAATATTTTTAGGAAATATTTTTTTATTTTCGTCCACGTGTAAATTTGAATTAAAATTAGAGTTTTGAAGGACAACTTGTTCCCCTTCTTCTATGACATGACCTAAACGTTTTAATTCCAAAAGAATAGATTTTGGATGTTTCTCAGATGAAATTTGTCTAACTAAACTTTCAAAGCTATTTTCATTACCTTGAAAAGGGATACTGCTTGGTAAAGCTTGAACAAGCCACGCTCCTAATACTCGTGCTGGTACACTAACGGGAAGTTGTAAACTCAATTGATCGACCAAAACGTATTCACCATACGTTTGGCAAAATGCTCTTACATCACGCCTATTTAATCCTGACAATAAGCTGATTGCTGAATCAGTTTTTTTTTGACTAATGCGATTCAGTTCTTTAATGGCCTCATTATAGAAAACAGCTTTAAGGGCTGTAGAAAACTCTGTGTACCCAACACCAGATTTAATCATCCACTCTATAAGCTTAGGTACAATATTAACAACATGTTCCAAAGTCGTTTCACTTTCATGAGACAATCTTGTTCCATCGGAGTTTCCTAAAACTGCTGTCTCTTTATTCATGTAAACTCCTGTATCAACCATGGGAGAAAAACATCCTAAATAAATAAGAAAAGTTAAAAATTGCTATTATTATTCTAACTTAATTAATTGAGTGAAATTGTAATTGTAGGCTTTTTTTTAAAAAAATTTACTTTTTTACTTCAAAGCTGTAAAAAAGATTAAAATTCAAAGTATATCAATGAATAAATGAAAACAGAAAAATTACAATGCTTTATACTGAACTCATGAAATAAAGATTTAACCTTATGTCATTCTGCCGAAGTGTTAAACTCACCTAATAAAATATCTAAAATTATTTTTTTGTTTCGATTTATTAACGTTAAATTTATTTTTTGAGCAGTAGGTCAAGCTAACCAGTTTAGCTATCTTAAAGAATATTTAACAATGTAAATTTCATCTTTCCGTTCAACACTAACATCCTCTTTTCGTTATTTTTTAACAAATCAGACATAGATTTTCAAATTACCTTATCAATACTTACCATACAACACTAATTTAATTAAATATATGAATTATATGTTTTTTTGTTAGACTCTTATAATATATATCAGTGACTATTGCCAATTAAGACTAAATCTTAATAGGAAATTCAGACATGATCTAAAGATTTATCTTTCAAATACATAATCTTTGTCGAAAATTGTATAATTAATCAAATAGCTTCAAATATTTAACAATTTTACCAATTGATAAAAAATAATATTTTAAGCTCTTTAAGAGTTAAGTATGTCGGCAACTTTTGTTGAGTTTTCAGAATAAAAAATTATACAATCAATGAAAAATAATATAAGCATATGTATTAAATCAAGTTATTATAAAACATAATGATATAATTTAATACCATTTATAGCGCTGACTCTTTCCGAGATTGGGGTTATCGTTCACCATAGCATTTCGCTGTGGATTAACTGGTTGGGTTAATATATCCTCAATTTCATGTTGTTTACACGATACTTCCATTAAATTACTTATGTATTCTGAACCATTATCGCTGCGTATTCTTTTGGGTTTACCTCACCATACAATCAATTGATCAAGTCCTCTAAACACACGCTGAGTAGGTAAAGAGAAATCTACTAATGTGTCCAATGACTCACGCTTATAAGCATCAATCACATTGTGAACACGGTGATTGCAGCCCAACTAAAGGATAATGTTTTTCGGATTCAATCAATAATTGAACCGTTCTATCTCTGATTTCAGGAGTATATTTTGGTTTTGTCATTGGGACATTCTCTCAAGAAAAGTAGTCTCCGACAAAACCATCTCGATTCACATACTGGAACATAGACCATATCCAAGATGATGTTATTTTTTGATTTAAGCAATGAACCCTGTTCATCCAGATTAAAAAAAGCAGATGCTTTCTCATCTGCTATAGTGCTAACGATCAATATTTTTTGTTTTAAAACTGAATCAGGTTGAAATGGTATCATCAACTGGAAATTCACCCTTCTTTAAATAGCGATAACTTTGAATCACCAATAATATTGCTGCCAAACTGATTCCACAGGTCAGCACCAGCCAGATTACATCTACATTAGCATGTTCATGAAGCCATCCATGAACCCCCATCGAATAACTCAGTGGAATAATCACCAACCAATAACAAAACAGAATCACAAAAAGTGGTTGCATAAACTGCTGCAAACCACGAAGCACACCAGATGCCACTGTTTGGAGCGCATCAAAAATAAGGAAAACTGCCACGAAAGACATTAAGCCAGTGGCAATGTTTAATACTTCAGCATCTTTACTAAATAAACCTGTCAGTGATGTTGCAAAAGTAATTAACAGTCCTGCAATGAGTACGCCATAAATCAGGGTAATGATAACTACAGCACCACTGGTGGCAATCTTGGACTGATAATCATGGGTTGCAGAAAAATACGCCACCCGAATGGTAGTTGCGCTACTAATAGCAATTGGAATCATGATAATCAACATGGCAATATTAATTACTATCTGATGTGCTGCAATCGCCTTTGCCCCAAGCTGTGACGCAAAAAAAGCCAGTGTTGCCAAAGCTAGAATTTGTAGTACCAAGGTGATACCAATAGGTAAACCTTGCTTGAACAATCCTAAACTTTGTTGAATAGTGACCTTCACTTGTGTTGTTTTCAGTTCTGGAACAGCTTTCGCCACCAATTGATACATACAAAAACAGGCAATATAAGCACTGATGGCAGTGGCGAGTCCTGTCCCTGCTCCACCCATTTCGGGAATAAAACCAATGCCATTGACCAATGCAACACAAAGTGAAGCATCACAGATCAATAGAATGAGATAAGTCAGCATAATTGGTTTAAGTAAGCTATGACCTTCGCTGATAAATCTGAATAAGGTCATATATACCAGTCCAGGCACACCAAAAGCCACAAAATGCAAATACTGTTTGGCAATGCTCGCCACTTGTGGGTTTTCAATTAACCAAGGACATAAAAGCGCCAACATCTGAATCAACATAAAGCCAAAAATTGACAATAAAAATGCCACTTTTTTACCTTGTTGTATCAGTGCAGCAATCTCGTGTTTAGTCCCTTGTTGCATGGCAGAAATTTTGGGAACAAGTACATATAAAATCCCTGTAAATAATATAAATACAGGCGTCCACATATTACTGCCCAAACCAATTCCAGCCAGATCAATATAATGATAACGACCTGCTACCATGGTATTGATCACGCCCAAAGAAGCCTGACAAATCTGGATTAAAATTAAGGGCAAAGCCAGTTTTAATACAGGCAGGAAGATGTCTTTTAAAATATTCATAGCATTCAAATCTTAAAATTTTAGAAAATCCGTTGGTACTTCATGCGCGTTTAATGTTTCTGATCTAAACGCCAATACCCTTTAATGTGGTTATTTCTTCCTGCAAGTTTGCGTTCATTACGGAAATAATGTCGAATCTGTTTTGCTGCGTTATTTTCTAAAGCCCCCCATACCTGATCTAACTTGGTAAATTTTTTTAAAAGCTCCATGGTTTGACTACCCTGCTCATTCACTGATCCAGTAATTTTTTGAAGATTGCTATTTTCGGGAAAGCAAAAATCATCAAAATAAGTAAAATCCGCAGCATCAGCACTGAGTAAAATTACAATCGGTGGAATCGGGTTTTTCCAAAAATCTAAAATCCCCGCAAGCGCTGGAAATGCAGTTTCATCCGCAATCAGAACAGCTTGCCCTTCATGTAAATGCTCGTGCTTATCGTCGGTTTCGGTACGACTGGAAATTAAAGCACCCGTATTCAGTTGTTGTATCCATTGGCTTCCTGGACTGGCACCATGTGTAAAGATGTCGACATAGCCAAAATGTAAATCCTCATGATTTGAACCATAAGAAAAGGCTTTTCTTAAAGTATAAAGACGAACATCTTTATTCATACTTTCTATGAGTTTTTGACGTTTTTGTGTCGATAAATGCTTCATCAACCATAAAAAACCCCGATCAAATAAATTTTTTAATGTGCCGCTTTGGTTTGAGGTCTTTGATTGAACCACAGGTGCTTTTTCTAATATTTTTAAAATAAAACCGTAAGCATAACCTGCATAATAATTTGGCAATGGTGTTTGGCTTTTAATGGTAAGACGTGTGATATTTGGACTGACTTGTGACTTGGCCACCACTTCAAAAAACTGTTTGGCATTATTGCTGAACTCAATTTTTTGTTTGGCAAATGAGTTATAAGCCAAATATAAAATCTGCTCTTCTAAATCACCTTTTAATTCAAAATGAATAAACAAATCTTGTTTGATGGATGAAGATGGAACTTGAGTGTGTAACAAAATACCTTCTTCGTAAATGTCTGCAATCACAGCATCATGAATATCATTGTTTTTACCATAGTTTTGAGCAATGATCAGAAGCTCCTTACGATGGTCCTGATTCACATGATCCATAATATCAAGCTTACGGTCTTGATCATTAATCGTGGTCAAATGTGTCATGATGCCGCCTAATTCCTAAATAAAAATATAAAATGGGATAAATCTTGAGGATTAATGTGCTGGATGTTCAGCATCAGATGGCAATATTTTCCATACCAATGCTGCAACAGCTAAAGCACAGAAAAAGGTCAGTAGCACGACCGCGGTATACCCAATATGTTGGGCCAGCGTTAAACCCAGTGCTGAATATACAAACCCCATAAAAACCACAAGGCTAAGTTGCAAACTAAAGAACGTTGCTTTTGCTGGCATATTGGCAGCACGATCCATAATGAGTGTAGAAATCGTCGCAATTAGTCCTGGATTGGCAATGAAATAGCCAAATATTGCCAAGTACACCATGAGTTTTGAGGTGTATCCCAAGGTCAAAGGAACAAATAGCAGCAAGGTCAAACCTTGCATGACCGTCAGCGTAATCAGTGCTTTTTTACGTTGTAATTGATTGATCAAAATTGTGGCAAGGAATGCCGATAAGATGCCAATAATTGAACCAAAAACTTTGGTGGCAAAACCAATATCAACCAATGACCACTTTGCATCGACTAATAATGGATTTAGGATTCCAAATACAGCAGTGAAACCAATTGGATAAATAAATAACAACACAAACCAAGACTTGTGTTTTGTTATAAATAATTTGAGTTGCTGAGCTAAACTTTTGAACTTAGAAGAAATATTATGATGCGGATTGAAAAACTTATCTTCAGGTTCTCGATAAAATAATAGCTGAATCCAAGTTACAGCAGTTAAAAGTGCCAATATAATAAATGCGCCTTTCCATTGTAACCATGGATATAAAATAAGTAGTAAACCACCACCAATAATATTACCCAACAAATTACTAGCATATTGAATACTATTAGCAAATTGTCGTTCAGAGGCTTGAAAAATCTTCGTCGCTAAACCATCAATAGCAACATCTTGAATACTCATAAACAAGCTATAAACAATAAAGAGTACCAGCATGACTGGAAATTGCTTATGTACATCTAAATAGCCACACGCCAGCAGTAGCCCCGTCATACACAACTGTGCAAAAAGAAGCCAACTTCGATACTGCCCTTGAGTTAATAATCTAAAGCTGTCAACAAATGGCGCATATAAGACTTTACCCAGCATTGGAAGCGCAATCAGATTCAATAATGCTAATTTATCCAGTGCAATACCACTTTGCCGTAATATGGCAAAGGTGGCAGACATCATAAAGGCAATACCGATATATTGTGTTGTATAGGTACTGATCAGCAACAGCCAAGGTTTAGAATGATGGGACATCATAGATCTTCCAATACATTAATATTTAAATAGAATTAAAAATCTATCTGCATTGATAACTTATATGCACGAGGATCTCCGCCTACCCCAACATAGCCATTCCATACACCTGCCCAATGTTTTTTATCAAAGATATTATCAATGCCTCCTCTGAACACAACATTACGTCGTGCAATAACAGTGGCATAACGTGCACCTAAATCAAAAACAACCCAATCTGGCAATTTTTGTGTATTAGCATTATCTGCATACATGCTGCCTGTATATACGCTATTTGCAGACAATGTTAAATTTGGTTGCAGAGGCACATCCCATTCCACACCAAGATTGGATTGCCAGTGTGGAATTCCCATCACATCATTATTTTGGTATACCCCACCTGCCGTTTTTGTATATTTTGCATCAAGATAAGAAATTCCACCCAGTAAACGGAGATGATCAACCAACTCCCCAGCTGTAGTCCACTCCACACCACGATTGCGTTGCTCACCATCATCGCTATAGATATTCGTTGTCGTATTTTTAATCAAGCTTGGCTTGGTAATTTGGTAGAAACTCAAGGTATTTCTAAAATTACCCAAATCCCATTTTGTACCAATTTCAAATTGCTTTGATTTATACGGTTTAAACACTGTCCCCACATTAGCTGCTGTGGTATCCGAAACAGTATCACCTTGTGATAAGCCTTCCATATAATTTGCATAAAGCGATAAATGATTCCCCCAAGGTTTTAATACAATCCCAATCGCTGGTGTCAAGGCACTTTCTTTATACGCAGGATTTAAGGCATTCGTTGCAGGATTAATACTAAAACTTTGTGATTCTACACGTTGCTCACGTAGACCTAAAATAAGCTGATATTTATCTTGTAAAACAGACAAAGTGTCTGCGAATGCAACACTCGATAGTTTTGTTTCAGAAATTTTAGGTACATTAGCTGGTCTTGCTGCATTTGTTCCGGGCTTAGGATTATAAATATTGGATTGCCAAGGTGTGCCAACACTTAATCCCATATAGGTATTTTGATCAATCCTGTTACCGCTTAGAACCAATTCATGCTTGATTTGTCCAGTTGTAAATTTTCCACGAACACCTGCCTCTGCTGCATTAACATCGGTATCATTAGCATTCATACGAGAAATAGCGGTATAATCTCCATTAGGTTTTGCAGCCATGCCTAAAGCATTGTTGGCAATTACCCCATGACTTTTCTGGTCTTTGGTCCCCACTGTAGTATATGCTGTCCAATCATCTAGAAAATCATACTGTACATTGGCAATCACCCCAGTTGCTTTGGTATGAGCATAACTATCAGGTTGGGTATTAATTTTTGAATCTGGCGCTTTTGGAATATCTGCGGAGGCAAAACTCACCATTAATGGCATGCCTCCATCAACTTTTTCATTAATATCGTATAGATCGAGGCTGGCGCGAAGTTTATCTCCCTTATAGTCTAAAGCAATAGAGCCTAAAGTCCGGTCTTCTTCTTGACCATCTAAAGCAGTATCACCACCAGACTTTAGAGCATTGACGCGCACACCAAATTGTTTTTCATCACCAAAACGGCGGCCTACATCAAGATGTAAACCCAAATTACTATCTGAAGTATAAGTTGTCGTTACTCTTGTAATATCTTGTTCACCAGCACGTTTTGGTACAACATTAATGACACCGCCAACTGCACCACCTAAGGACATACCATTAAGCAATGCGCTCGTTCCACGAAATACTTCAACACGTTCTAAGAACTCTGTTGGTATACGGTTATGCGGCACTAAACCGAATAGTCCATTCCAAGCCATTTCGTGACTTTGGGTGTAGAAACCACGGATATTAAAATATTCACCAAGCCCATTTCCCGAAAATACACTACGTACAGAAGGCTCATTTTTCAATGTTTTTGCGATTGAGGTTGCTTGTTGATCTTCAATATACTTAGCGGTGTAACTCGTAATACTAAATGGTGTATCAAGTGCATCTTTATTACCTAATATACCGAGTTGACTTTTTTTACTCACTTGACCATTCGACAAAGTCGTATTATCAGTAGCCTCTGCTTTAACGATGATCGTAGGAAGCTGTTGAGCCGACTGTGTATTTTCCCCTGCAATTACATTGTGACTTAACAGTAATGCGATGCTAATCGATAAAATTGCTTTTTTGAAATGGATATTGATATTCATTTCTTATCCTAGAAATAGTCGTGTTTAAATTATGTTACACATAATATCAAGAATCATTCTCAACAAAAAACACGATTAGAAATAATTCAATAAAATAAGGAAAGCAACTGTATTAATTAAATATTTTATGTATTTAAAATTTTATAAGTTAGATTAGGTTTGACATCCAACAGATAAATAGTATCTTAAAGTAATTCTCATTTGCATTTATAACTGTATATTTTAGGCTTAAAATTATCAGTCACTATTATGATCAACAATTTAAAAATTAATTTATTTTGTGTCCCTTCTGCAGGAAGCAGTGCTTCCATTTACAACGCTTGGAATAAAGCAATTGCTGGAAATATTAAAGTCATCGCACTTGAGTACCCAGGACACGGTCGAAAAATTCAGCAACAACTCAGCAATGATCCTGATGGTTTAGCAGAACAATTTGCACAAGAAATTCTGACGTATGGTGATGTCCCATGTGTACTTTTCGGGCATAGTGTGGGTGGGTCATTAATATGGAAAATTGAAGAAAAACTCAAACTTGTGGATGCTGATCATAACCTGATTCTAAAAATTGTCAGTGCACGACCTTCACCACACTTTCAAAGTTTGATTCATCATTATAGTGATATGACAGATAGACAGATCGTTCAAGAACTGAAACTTTACAATAACTTCCCAGATGAAATTTTAAATAATCCAAGTGCTTCAGAATTCTTTTTGCGCATTATCAAAAATGACTTCATCCTAAGCGACAACATGCTGAAAAAGCCGATTCAAAAATCTTTAGTACCATTGATAAGTATTTATGGTAAGGATGACCCCTATATTCAAGATCATGAAATTATGCAAAGTTGGCAAAACTTTAGTGAACAATGGTTAGGTGCTTACCAAGTTCGCGGAGATCATTTCTATTTTTTAGACACTGAAATTTTACAAGATACGGTCAATATTATTCAGGACAACATTCATCAGGTCATCAAAAGAATGTCGGTTTAAACCATGATTCAACCGAGCCAACCCTTAATATTGTCCCCCTTGAAATCATCGATATCATTACAACAGCATGCTCGGTTGCTTTTTCGCGATGAACATTTGCAATGCTCTTTATTACATATCCATGGTCAATCAATTCATCAAGTTCGACTGCTTAACATGAATGAACATACTCTCGACCACTACTATTTTAAATTTAATATTTTCATACCCTTTCACATTGCAAGGGCAAGTTTAAAACGTAAGTGTGAGTTTTTTATCGGTCGCTTAGCTGCCAAATTTGCCTTGGCATCATTGGGGAATTATGCGCTCTTTATTATCAAAAAAGGTCAGTATGGTGAGCCCTTATGGCCAAAACGCATCACTGGAAGCATTAGCCACAGTATGCTGGATTGTACCCATGGCATAGCAATTGCGACAGCTGCAATAAATACTCCCAATTTCAACCATGATGATGGCATTAATCACGACAATCAAAATTATAAAAATATTTTAGGCATTGACGTCGAGATCAAACAAAATGCTGACATATTTAAAGAATATCCAAGCATGTTGAACAGCTTGATGAGCCCTCAAGAAGCCAAACTTTTAAGTCCATTTCTAGATCAAGTTCCAACACTATATTTAATTTTATTTTCTGCCAAAGAAAGTCTCATCAAGGCGCTCTATAACAAATATCAACAGCTCATACCTTTTAATGCCATGCATTGTATTGGCTTCAACACTGAAACATGCACCCTAAGTTTTTATCTGCCTCAAACCTCACCCAAGATGGCTATGAATAGAACAATTCAGGTGAAATATCTAGAATTAGAAGATGAAATTATGACCTTTTGCAGTCTAGAAGCAAGTACAAATAAACTTTGAGAGATGATTCATCATGTTTAAAAATTCTTTTCTCGATATACTGATTATGCTCACTATTTCAGCTGTGGTGGCTTTTATCATGTCATCCATTTTTATTTATGGCGTGTAATTAATCATGACAGTTCCCTCTCCTATTTAAAGAAGAAGGTTAAACTGAGAATTAAGTTTAATATACAGTACTCGAACCATTCATCTTGCTTTAAATTAGGCAAAGTAAATGAAATCCTTAGCCTGCTTTTTTGTGCTTAAACGTTTCGTAATAATGACCACATTGTTGATAAAACTTTTCTCTAAAACAATGATAAAGTACTGCTGTTTTTTCCTGAAGCTGAATCATTCCTTGAGGTTCCAAGGCAATGTCTTGTCTTACCTTTTCATACACAGACATGGTTTGGTCAGGTTCACCCACGACTTTTTCTGCATTGGAATGTTCAAAAATCAAAAAGCTCAGCATACGCATCACTGCACGAAAATGTCCTTTACCCACCGCATCTTCACTGAGTAATACATGCCAACCCAAGTCATCGTCTTTGGCGTCATAATACAATGCCAAACGATCTCGTTTTGCTTCATAGATTTCCAAATAACCAGCATCTTTACCATCAATTTGGATGATATATAAATGCTGATGGTCATCGCAGAGCATTCGTTCAAAATAAACCGCCAGTTCAAGTTCAGGTTTATCCAGTTGCCACTGCGGAATAATATGTGGCTGATGCATCCATTTGACCATTAAGGGCAAATCCTGTGGTAATACCACATCACGTAATGCATAAGATATCTGATGCTCGGCATATTCAAAAAAACGGGGTAATGATTTTGATATTGTCTTCATGACGAACATCCTCTAAAAAAACGACAGCAAAATTTAAAATTAAAGTGGACGCTTTAGTTGAAAAGCATCCGAAAAAAGATTAATTCAAGGTGTAATATTGCAGGGGTGGAAAACCATTAAACTCGATTGAGCTGTAACTGGTGGTATATGCCCCTGTCGACAGCCAGTACAGGTGATCGCCTATTTCCAAAGACAGTGGCAACGCGTATTTCTTGTTCTGATACATAATGTCCATACTGTCACAAGTTGGACCTGCTAAAATAATGTCGTCACTATGTCCTGTCTTTTTACACATGATCGGGTATTGAATGGCTTCACCCAATGTTTCAATCAGACCGTTAAATACGCCGACATCCGTATAAACCCAACGCTTAGTTCCAGACTGTGGGCGTTGTGAAATCAATACGATTTCAGAGACTAAAATGCCTGCATTTCCGACCAAAGACCGCCCAGGTTCTAAAATAACCTGTTCAAGCTGATAAGATTTAAATATCTCAAGCGCAGCGTTAATTTGCTTGGAATAACTGGCAAAAGCTTCGGTTTCCTGTACATATTGCGCAGGCAAACCACCACCCAAATTCAGCATTTTTAAGTGAATCTGATGCTCATTGGCCAATACATCAAAAATAGCTTTAGTCTCGTCTAAGGCACTTTCCCACAAATCGATTTTGCGTTGCTGTGAACCAACATGGAAGGAAATACCATAGGGAATTAAGCCCAATGCTTTGGCTTTGACTGCCAGTCGAATCACACATTCTGCATTGCAGCCAAACTTGCCTGAAAGCGGCCAATCAGCTGTTTCCGAACCATCAATTGACAGTCTAAAAAACACTTTGGAACCCTGTGCATATTGCGCAATATTATTTAAATCTGCATCTGAATCGGTGACATAAAGCCGTACACCCTGTTCATAGAAATACTGAATATCAGCCCGTTTTTTAATAGTATTCCCAAAAGCCAAGCGTGATGCATCCATACCAAAGGCCTGTACTTTTTTCAGTTCATTGACTGAGGCCAGATCAAAACTTGAACCTAACTGACTTAAACGTTCAATCACTTCATTGGCTGGATTGGCCTTTAAGGCATAATAAATATCTGCATTGGGAAAGCCGTGTTTAAGTTCCAGATAGTGCTTTTCAATCACGCTCAGATCTAAAACCAAAAATGGCGTGGCTTTGGTTTTCACCAGATCATCTAAATGCTCTTGAATATTACTTTTAAAATAGTGCGGGAAATTCATTTTAAAATCCTAAAAAGATAGCTCGGTACTGTGTGACTTAAACATTGTTTTTACAGGAGTCACTATTTCTTCAGCTAAAGGTGCAAATTCTTGATAAGCAATGCGCTTTTCTACAGAATAAACTTCACGGCCTAAAATGGTATTGATGATGATGGCATTGCGATAACAGCCCATGCCTAAGTCTGGAACGGTAAAACCATGTGAATAAATGCCAATGTTTTGTGCAAAAATCGTGTTCTGATCGTTGATGCTATAGTTCCAGTTCAGCTCAATACGCCCTTTGCTATCCCAATTAATGTGAGAACGAATTGGCGCCAAGCACTCAGGAATTTTGTAGTCGTAACCAAGTGCCAGAATCAGCACTTCACTTTCCAATTTGAAACGCGTGTTAATGTCTGAATTTTTAAAAGTCAGATTTAAATGATTGCCCTGTTGTTCAACAGCGTCTAAAGCACAATTTGGCATCATGCGAGTTGGCAACGGACGATATAATGATTTTTGATAGAGCAGATCGTAAATACGATTAACAAAACTCAGTTCAATACCTTTATACAACGCACTTTGTGAAGCAATGACCTGATCTCTTTTATCTTCATCCAGTGAATAAAAATGCGAGGTGTAATCTGGCGAAGTGAATTCCAGCGTTAATTTGCCTAAATCCATGGAAAAGAAATGTGATGCTTTAGTCAACCAGTTGAGTTGATATTCATGCTGATCAATTTCAGATAGCAAGTCATAATAAATTTCCGCACCACTTTGTCCGCCACCGACAATAGTGATGGATTTTTTATTCAAATAGTCTTTTTTATGGCTTAAATAGTCCGCACTGGAATGAACCTGTTCCGGGTATCCCTGACAGAATTTTGGTATAATTGGCGTCGTGCCTGTACCAAGCACCAAGTTTTTAGTCACGACCGTGATATCACCTTGGGACTGTTTTACACATAAGGTGTAGAGATTACATGTCTCATCATAGTCAACTTGATCAACAAAACTTTTAAAATGCACATTGTCCAATTGCTCAGCCACCCATTTGCAATACAAGTTATATTCGGCACGCAAAATAAAGAAGCTTTCACGAATAAAGAACTGATACAGCTTATTGTGAAGCTTTAAATAATTTAAAAATGAATAGGGACTTTTCGGATCTGCAAAACTGACCAAATCGGCAATAAATGGGATTTGCAGGGTAGAACCTTCAGGCATAATGCCTGAATGCCAGTCAAACTCATCCTTATCATCAAAGAAAATCGTGCTGAGTTCATTCAGCGGTTGGGTCAGACAAGCCAAACCCAAATTAAATGGTCCTACCCCAATGCCCACGATGTCGTAAATGTGTTGTTTATTCATCTTATACTCCTTCTTATCCTAGTTTCTGTCTGTTTACTTTACCCACGTGGGTATATTTGAAATCTGCCACCACTTCAATTTCGTCTGGAATTTTGAAGTGGGCAATATTTTTACTGATCAAAAATTTACGGATGTTTTTTAAATTGATTTCACTGTCTTCAAGTTTCGGAATAATGATGGCTTTGATCCGCTCACCTAAATAATCGTCACTGACGCCAATCACACAGACATCTTTCACCGATGGATACTGCAAAATAAAGTCTTCAATTTCACTCGGCGTAATTTTTTCACCAGAACGGTTGATCTGTTCTTTTTCACGCCCCGTGACCACAATATTCAGATTTTCATCTAAATAGCCAATATCACCAGTTTTATAGAAACCACCTTCCGTAAAGGCACGGCGGTTGATTTCAGGCAAGTTGTAATAACCATTAATGGTATAGGGACCACGAGTTTGAATATGCCCTATTGTATTGATCGGCAATGCGTTACCATCCTGATCAGCGATGCGGATTTCATCCAGATGTGACAGCTTTTTACCTTGGGTTTGAATGGTGATTTGGTCTGAATCATCCAAATGCGTGAAATTCACCAAACCCTCAGCCATGCCATAGACTTGCTGTAATTTGACTTGCAATGTGTCAATAATCTGCTCGGCAAGTGATGGCAACAGTTTCGCTCCACCGACTTGTACCACTTGTAAGCTGGATAAATCGTAATCTTCGAGACTTTCAGCATTCAGCCAAAGTGTTGCAATGGCAGGTACTAAAGAGACTTGCTGAATCTGGTATTTTTGAATCAGCTCAAAACAGACACGTGGCTGCGTCATTTGACTCAATACCACCGTTCCACCCGCATAAAACACACCAAGAAATCCAGGTGAACTCATACAGAAATTGTGCATCACAGGTAGCACCACGAGTTGTTTGGTATCCTGAGTCAGCCCTGCAACCTCTACACTCTTTTCAATTGAGTAAATATAGTCAGCATGAGTGCGTGGAATCAGTTTCGGTAAACCTGTGGTTCCGCCTGAAAGTTGTAAAAATGCAATATCTTCAGATTCACTCAGCGCTTGTAGATTGAAGTCAGGTTGAATACCGTTTAACTGTGGCAATGACACTTCAATGCTCGATTGACTAACAATATTTTCTCGAAACCACAATTTAAAATTGGGTGTAGAAAATTCTTCGCAGACCTCTGTTGCTGTAACTTCACTGGCAGATGCACAGAGTTTGATAAAACCTGTTGCACGACTTTGCTTTGCAATATTTTCAATTTCATATGAGCCATGACCATGCAGGCAAAATACCGGTCTAGCACCTATTGCATACAAGCCAAAAATCACTATAAAAACTTCAATCACATTGGGCGATTGCAACAAGACAAAATCTGTTTCCCGAATACCCTGCTGTTTTAAGTAACTTCCATAATGAATGGCATAGTCATACAACTGCTGATAAGTCAGTTGTTTATGATCCTGAATCGCTGCTACACGCTGTGCAAAACCGTCTTTTAAACTTGCCAGCAGTTGAAAATGCGTCTGTGATTTCCAGCATCCTTCATCTCGATATTGTTTGGCTCTCGATTCTGGAAATGGCACATATCCCTGTTGAATATCTTGTTCTATAAACATGACTAAATCCTTTATATCGCCATTTCTGGAAGTTGAATGCTGCTCAATTGACGGCGGATGTCTCTAACATCAACACGCATCGATTCACCTGACTGGGTAATAATGTCGATGAAACAGGTTAAGACCTGCTCAGCAACCTGTCGAATCAGCTGAATTTGTGTGTCGTTGTAGCGATTGACGCGGTAGTTAATGACGACACGTAAGCGCTCTTGTTCAGAGCTTGGTTCTTCATAGACTTCAAAATGCAAACCAAACTTGGCGGTATTACGTTCAGGCTCAATCAGTTTAAAACCAATTTCATGCCCAGAATCGAGCTGAAATGCGCCTGTTAAGGCATTTTGGGCATGTAGTTGCACATACACTTCATATGGACTTTCAGTCCATTCCTCACCTTCAGCGCGAATATTGTCTTCGACAATGGCAAATGGAATATCGGCATATTCTTGTGCTTTGAAGATGTTGTTCTGAACCTGTTGTACCAGGTCTTTAATGGTCAAAGTTTCATTCAACAGGGTGTAATGCATCACCACATTGGTGAAATAGCCCATGGTATCCTGATACAACGGATCTTGACGGCAAGCTACGGAAGTCCCAGTTAAAATCTTTTTGCCAGCACCTAAATAATGGCTTGCCAGCACCACTGCGGCATAGACTACATAGAAGAGAGAAGATCGATACTCACGCGCCAATGCGTACAATTGCTCAACTTGTAGAGCCGTAAATCCAAACTCAATCGCTGCACCTGCCACATCTGCTGTATCAAGGTGATTGTGTTGCTCTGCATCTGTGGCATAAGCAGGCAATAAAGGCGGTTGTTTCTTGATTTTTCCAATCGTATCAACCCAATACTGAATATGTGCTTGCAAGGTAGAATCATCTTGCGCCATCGCATATTCATGGAACTGACGTGGTGCCTTTTCCCAAATAGGAGCCTGACCTGCTACACGACTGCGATAGGCCAGAATCAATTCATGCATTAAGATGCCCGACGACCATTCATCCATAGCAATGTGATACAACAACATCGATAAAATATGCTGCCCCTGTTCATCTTTCATAAAACGAACACGAATTGGAAACTCTTGCATCAAATCGAAGGAATGATTGGCTTCAGCACGTAAAATCTGCTGTGCACTGTGTTCCGCCTGATATTCAGAACCCCAAAACCAAGGATGCTGATGCAACCGCTGCATGGGAATAACAGTTTGGAAAATATCCCCCCGATCCGCCTGTACAAAAATACTGCGCAAGCTATGGTGACGTTTTAGAATATCCAGAAACGCCGCATGAAAAGCCTGTTCATCCACTGCTTCACAAAAACGGAATGCAAATGGAATGTTATACATGGCATCACGTCCCTGATCCGAAAAGCCCATAAAGGCTTTTTGCAATAAAGTCAGAGGTGCAACAATTTCACGGTCTTCATCAATGGATTGCTGTTCTTCAACATGTTTATTCAATAGCTCGGCATGTTGTGCCAATTCACGTGCAGTCGGCGCATTAAAGAAATCGGCAATTTTAATCAGCACAGCATGCTGGCTTTGCAATTTACCAATTACGCGAGTAGCTAGAATAGAATGCCCGCCAAAATCAAAGAAGTTGTCATCTGCTTGTAAATTCGGATTCATCAACACACTTTTAAATTCTTTTAAAATCAAACGTATGACTGATGAATAAATATTCTGACCAGATTCAATCTCGTCGATGGTGTCAGATGTGATCTGTACTTCAGCCTTAACTGTTGGATCAAGATCTTGTTGGCTCGATGGATTGAGATTTTGCTGCGTCGCTGATGCAAAAATAGCATTGCCATCTGCCCATGCCCCAATATCTGCATCTATAAAATCAAGCCATTGTTCCAATAGTAAGGGGCCTATATTTTTCGATAATTTGTCCCCTATGGTTAGTTCAAAGTGAATGTCTTCATCTTTCACTTGAAATGCCAAAGTCAGATCATAGTCGGAATGAATCGGTGGAATGGCAATTGTTTCAGCCTTAACACCCTCTAATTTAAGATATTGACTAGATTCCACAAACTGAGTAATGAGCACATTCGGAATCGCATTACGCTTGGTTTTGGTTGCCGACAAAATCCGCTCAATCGGGACATTATTCGACATCCCTTGCAGAATTTGATTACGTACATTTTCGATGATGTTGTTGATTTCACCCTTCAGTGTTTGGGATTGTTTTGATTGACCTACACGCACGATACGAATCGGTAAAATATTTGAACTCGATTGAATTTGACTTAAGCTACTTGCATCGTATTGCTCCACAATCGGTACAAAAATATCCACCGAGTTTTGACCCAATAAGCGATTTAAATAACTGCCAAATATTGCCACAACTGTGTGGAAAATCGATGCTTGTGCTTGTTGGCTGAGCTGTTGAATTTTCCCAACATTCACATAGCTATAACAACGTACCGCTTTTTGCACATCGTTAAAGGTGCTGTTTTTGCCATATTCAACAATTGAACTTTGAATTTGAGTGGCTAAGCAGAATTTTGGCCAACGCACTGGCGTCAAGCCTGTAGGAAAAGCATTTTTCCAGTATTGTAATGCCGTAGTGCTGTCTTTCACTTGACGCTGTGGATTGCTCTTAAAGACATACGAGCCAGCATCAACTTGATCAGCATGTTCATAATAGTGGTTAAGTTGGCTAAAAATCGGTTGCCAAGCGGCGTCATCCAATAAGATGTGATGACCTAAAATGCCTAAAATCACCGCATCATGACTTTGTGGCAAAATGCTAAACTGAATTGCAGGTACTTTTGCCAAATCAATGGGTTGTTTTAACCATGACAACAGATACTGAATTGCCTCTATTTCAGACTGAACGACATGAATTTTTACATCCACAGATGCCTGTTCAGCATGATATTTGCTTAAGACTCCTTCTTCATTCAGGTCATAACGTAAATTTAAATTCGATTGTCCAACATAAAGCTTTTCAATTGCTCGAGCTAAACGCGCAATATCAATTTTACCTGTAAGACGAAGCGCTAAAATAAATGGACCTGAAGATGCCAACGGGTCTTGCTGATGCATCATCCATGCACGTTCTTCTGCGAAGGAAATCTGCTGCTGTGCTTGAGTTTCTAAAGATATTTGTTCAACTGTAGTGCTAGAGTTCAATGCAGATATTATAGATGCCTCAGACTGATCTGAAAGTCCAATATCCTGCAATTTACTTGCAAATAAGTTAAACAACTCATCGCTCATAATGCTGTGCTGATGACTCATGTTCTATTTCCCCTTTTATTTCTGATGTAGCTGCGATTCGATGTTATGCACGATCTCGCCAATGGTTTTGCACTTGGCTAAATCAGAAAATTGAATCGAGGTATTGAGTTGTTGGGAAAAATGTTTGGCTAAACGACTTAAATGCCCTGAAGTCAGACCGAGTGCCAAAATTTCAGTGTCTAGCAATACATCAGATAAATCATTTGATGTGTTTAATGAACTTTGCAAATGTTCAATGACGTCTTGGGCAATTGAAGGATGAGCCTGAGCCGAGCTTGCTTGTTGAGCATGGCGACTGCGATTTTGTTCATCCACGTGTTGCAGGTCTAACTGCGAATCTGATGGCTTGACAGCTTGATTTGATGAAGCTTTTGCATAGGTTTGGTAAAGAAAATCTTGCGCGGTTTGCTTTAAAATTTTGCGGTCAATTTTGCCATTACGTGTAATTGGGAATTGCGCTAAGGGTACCCAACGAGATGGAATATGTGAATTCGGCACATAATCTTGTAGGAACTGACGCAGTTCAGATGGGCGCATCGCGTTTAAATCGGTATCTTGGTGATGGATATTTTGAATCGTATAAATCGCTACCAATTCATTGCCTTCATAGACAGGATTGGTACATGTTGTGACCACACAATCGGTAATCCTTGGATGTTTCATTAAGGCATTTTCCACTTCGGATGCAGCAATACGCACCCCACGCACCTTTAAGTAACCTTCATCACGACCGGCAAAAATAATATTACCATCTTCACGTAAATAACCTTTATCACTCATACGGAAGACACGATGCACTTCACCATTGGGCAGAGTTAGAAGTACAAAATCCTTTTGAGTGATCTTGCCATCGAGCAGATAACCATTGGCAAGGTTAATGCCTGACATATAGAGCTGTCCTACCACGCCTGGCGGACAGAATTCACCGCACGGATTCAAAATGTAATAGCGGTTATGCTCCATTTCCTTACCATAAGGAATCACATCGATATCTTCAGGAGTAATTTCATGCCAAATACTCCAAATGGTAGTTTCTGTTGGGCCACCAATCGAAATCAGACGGGTATTCGGTAATATTTCACGTAACTTTTGCACAACGGACGGTTTGACATAATCACCGCCTTGGTTAATCAGGCGAATACTTTGTAATTGTTTTGGATCCGCAGAGGTCAATAACATGTCCGCCATCGCAGGTACGGTACACCAGATCGACACCTGATAACGTTCAATCAACTGCGCCCAAGCCACTGCACTTTTAGCTTCTTCCAAGGTTGGGACGACCAATGTACCGCCGACAGAAAGTGGTGCCATTAGATCAAAAATCGACATGTCATGATGGAATGGTGTTGCTGCCAAATGAATGTCATTCTGATTGATGCACCAAAACTCGATAGTTTCTTGCAGCACATGTGCTGTGGCACGGTTATTCAGTACCACACATTTCGGTGTGCCTGTACTGCCTGAGGTATATAGATAATACGCGGGCGATGCATCATGATGATGTTGCCAGATGATTTCAGATTCAAATGCCGATTCTGCACTGCCTGAATGTAATTGCCCGTGCGTCGAACCTTTTAGTGTTTCATCGATATTTAGGGTTAGTAAGCCTTCAACTGGAGTAGTCGAAATCGCCAAGTCTGCACGACTATTGGATAAGATGTATTGCTGTCTGAGTTGTGGCGAATCCATATCGACAGGCAACCAGATAATACCCGACAAGGCGCAAGCCAAAATGGCATAGATATGTTCTGGACTTTTGCGTAAGCAGATCGCAACAACTTGATTCGGACCAATTTGTGCCAAATCTAAAGCACGACGGACTTTCGCGACATTAGCACCCAGTTCAGCATAAGAGATAGATTGCCCTTCATAAATGAGTGCTATTTTATCGGGAATCTGTTCAAACAAATGACGCTGAATATTGGCTAGATAATCCACCACCTCGACATGCTGATAATCATCTGAACTCTCTGTATCATCGTCTAATGTTGCAACATGAGAGAAACGTTTCGGTTGTTCTAATTCCGTTTCGAGCTGGTTTGAATCATTGAGTCGTTTTGATAAAGCATCCACCATATCCTGAATCATGGCTGGACTTAATGCCTGTTCAATAAAATCAACATCAATCACCAAATCTGAACTTGCCGAAAATGAAAGACGAATATCTAAAGCCAATTGCGGGGTTTGGGTTTGCCCTCCGACATAACGCAGTAGTGAAGATTCAGAAGGTTTTACCCAAGACAAACCATTGGTCAAAGCCACAGGCAGTACAATGGATTCTTGCAAGTTTTTAATCAGGTATTTGGAAAGCTCAATACCCGAATACGAAGTGTGGGTCATGGATTCCAGAATTTGCTTTTGTGTCGTCTTAATCTGTTCGACAAGGCTGATGTCTGAATGGTATTGATAATCCAGCACAATAAAGGAAGAGCTATTTCCCACCTTTTTATGTAAAGCTGAATTAGAGACTGGCATTGAAATCAGCAGTTTCTGCTCTTCAGTCCACCGTGAAATCACCTCTAAAATAAGTGTGGTCAGTAATGCATTTGGAAAGACTTTATATTGCGCAGCCAGTTTGGAGAGCGCGTCAAACTGGGCTTTTTCAATGACAACTGTTCTACGTGAATAAGTCGGCTCAAGAATACTGTCTAAAGCATTTGCCCAAGGTAATTGAGTTACTTCTTCGACTTGTGCCAATTTTTCCTGCCAGAATTGACGATCTTTTTCTAAAACTTCAAAAAAACTGCGATCCATCTGATTGAAATTTAGGTCTGCAATGTTTGACAAAAGACTTAAGTCTTTATTGAGATCAAAGAGTTGATCTAAAATGACTGAAATCGAATAACCATCAATGATCAAACCATCAAAACTGGTCAACACCACTGAGGACACTTCAGCTGATTCTGGC
The DNA here is from genome assembly GCF_016624705.1 of Acinetobacter sp. S40. Classification (NCBI taxonomy): domain Bacteria; kingdom Pseudomonadati; phylum Pseudomonadota; class Gammaproteobacteria; order Moraxellales; family Moraxellaceae; genus Acinetobacter; species Acinetobacter sp. S40. The sequence goes on along the minus strand of NZ_JACVTU010000018.1, from coordinate 19,479 downwards.
AATTGAATCAATGCAATCTGCCAAGGTGGTGTACTCAGATCATGAGAAAAATGGCGATATTCATTTCGTAATATTTCCAGTTGAATGGTCGCTTCTGTCAAATTGAAATGAGATAAATCATAAATTTTCAGATGATGGATCACATCAATATTGCACTCAACCCGCTGAACCAGCTGTGTTTCATCAATAACGGTATGTAATGCAGGATATAACTCGATGAGTTGAGCTAAACGCTGTGCCAAAATTTCAGCATCCATCTGTCCTTGAAACTCCCGAAAGTCATGCATTGAAGACTGACTCAGCGGGAACATTTTACTTTTACCCAATAAATAGGCTTTTTGCATTGGGGTTAATGGTGTTGGATTCATTTTTTATTTCCCCTCGATGACTTGCATAAACACTTCAGCAATGCGCTGTGCAGTATCAGGCAGTTTTTGTTCAATCAGTCTGGCGATATTTGTTGCATTACGCTGTGTGAAAATGTCCACCACACTTATTTCGGCATCCTTGAAATATTGATTTAAAGCTGCGACCAAATGCGTCGCTAACAAAGAGTCACCACCTTCATCAAAGAAATCCAAATCGCTGTTGGCTTGTTGCTGTGGCAAACCAATAATCTTCGTCATGATAAAAGTCACCACATTCTCAAGAGCTGCGCTTTGTACTGGTCGCGGTTGTGCGTATTCTATTGAGACATGCGTTGCCATAAAGTGATGGAGATTTTCAGTTGATAGATGTGCAGTAAAGGGCTGAAGATCACTAACCACATAGCTCTGCTCAGGTATTAAATACTGCGGTAAAACATTCGTATAAGCTGCGTGTAAATCTGAGGATGACAGCTGTTGATGACGCGTTAACACAGCCACGATTACGGACTTACCTTGCTTTTCAACCGCATAGACTTTGACTTGTTGTACACATGCAATTTTTGTAATTTGTGCTTCAATGCTTTGCACTTCAATGCATTGACCATTTTTTAAAATAAGCTGATGTGAATGCTCAAACAGGTGTAACTGTCCTTGATCATCGATATAGGCTTGAACACCTATATCGATCCATTCAGATTGATCTGATGGATACCTTGCATTGGAATTCGCATCATCAAGATTCAAGACCAATCGACCTAAGACCCAAGCTGGGCAATCCACCTCCAGACCATTTAAAATACGATAAGGCGTATTAGCATGCGCTTTCGGGAATTTTGCCAAGATCTGTTCAGTTAAAGGCGCTTTGACTTGATTTTGTTGCTGATTTTGCGACTGAATTAGCTGTGATGTGTATTGAGACAATGCATTTAAAGTTTGCGCAAATGCAGGACTACCTACTGTCAATACATGCTGTATTAACTGAATATAATGATCGAACATGCCTTGAATGACATTCGATTTAAAAGCATGTGTACGAATATCCCAGTTGATGGCTAAGCCCTGATTGAAATAGGCAATCTGTACATCCAAATCGACTTTTGGACCTTGGGAAATACACCATACAGGTTGCCCTAATGTACTTTGCAATTGCTCCGAGAATATCTCACCTTCATCCAATGCCGATGTAAACACAATGGGAGAAACTTCCAGCTGTTGGCGATGTTTTGATAAATCACGCAGTACATGAATCCCCCCATAGCGGTAGTACTCATAAATTTGATCGACATCGCGTTCAATCCGTTTAACAGTATCCAGTAAACTTTCATGACCATTGAGCTTTAAACTCAGCAGACTGATCTGAGTGAAATCACCCACCACATGATTAATATTTTGCGAATCAGACTCACGGATAAAGGCTGGTAAGTTCAGACGAAACTCAGGTGTAGATGACCAATTTGCAATACTTTGCGCAAATAGGCTTAAACATACACTGCGTACAGATACACCCTGCATCTGTGCCAAACTTTGCAAACGGGCACGCTCATCTGCATGAAAAATATGAATAAGACGTTCAAAATGATGTTGATCTGCTCTTAAGCCCTCAGCGACCACAGGTAACTGCGGTGGAGGTGAAATGGTATCTAGCTGTGACTGCCACCATTGTTGATCTTGCTGAATTTGGGCTTGCAAATCCACGTGATCACGACGCTGGTTTAAATAGTTAAAATAGTCAACGCCATCCAAGTTTAAATCTGTAAGTTTTTCACCGCGATATAAGGCACTTAAGTCTTCCACAACAATCAAAAAGCTTTGTGGATCAATTGCAGACATATCCGAATCAAGATGTAAAATATGACGTTGTTCTGGTAAAAGACTTAACTTCACATCCAACACATACCCATGTGCAATGTTTAATTGTTGATGGCTTAAACACTCACGTTTTGCTTTTAAATGTGCCTCAATGTCTGCTGAATTCAACTGAGTCAGATCTTCAATCTGAATCTGCTGATGCTCAATCGACTTAATACTTTGCTGACCCTCACGAATGGATGCACTCAGCATGGGATGACGCTGAATTAACTGTTCAAAGGCACATTGTAATTGAGGAATATCTAAATCTTTTCCCTCAAATTCCATATACAGATGTGCCGATACACCTTCGGTTTCTCGCCCTGCCCAATAGGCATATTGCATGTCTGATAATGGCACTGCATTTGTTGGTAAGTGTTGCAGCCAATTTGATAATGTCGAGGTCTTTTTCGTAGCTTCATTCAAATCTGAATCTGCTGTATTCAGCGTTATATCCTGAATCAATTGATGCCAGTCCTGTACCGTTGGTGACATGGCAAAATCGGCATAGGACAATGAGGTATTATATTTCTTCTCAAAATGATCGACCAACTGCATAATCGCCAATGAATGCAAACCGTGTTCAATCAGATTGTCTTCGGGCTGAATCTGAATGCCATCTACTTGAAGGACTTGGTGAATCTGTGCGGTAATTTCTTGCCGTAATTGCATTGTCATCGTTCCTTTACTGACCTAAAGTTGCGCCGCCATCAATCACCAGATCATGCATGGTGATGTGTGAAGCTTGATCGCTAATCAGGAACATCACGGCATTGGCGATGTCTTTGGTCAGCGCAATTTTTTGTAAGGGAATACCTACTTTGTACTGCGCTAAATTGCCATGAATGGTTTGCTGTTCACCTGAATCATCTTTCCAGAGTTGACGGAGCATGGGCGTTGCAGTTGAACCTGGTGAGACGATATTGACGCGCACGCCATATTCAGCCAGTTCCAAACCGACCGTTTTACTAAAACTGCTGAATGCGGCTTTTGATGCACCGTAAGCCGCCATATTGATGCGTGGCGCATGTACTGAATTGGACGACACCATGACAATGCTGCCTGCACGTTTGGCACGAAAATGTGGACTTAAATGTTTTAAGAAATAAAATGGCGCAAAGGTATTCACTTCAAAAGTTTGTTGCCAAGCTTCAATCGGCAAGGTGTCGTGACTATCCAAATGCAACACTCCTGCCGCATTGATGAAATAATCTGGCGCTAAAGTGTTGAGTAGTTTTTGACACAGATTTGAAATTTGCGATGAATCACGAACATCACATTGGTGTACTTCGTAACGGCCATTCTCGATAATGTTATTGGTGGACAGGTCAAAACCCACCACATAAATATTTTGAGCAATCAATTGTTGCATGATTTCTGCACCCATGCCCTGATTGACTCCAGTCACCCATGCAATTTTCTGAGTATTGGCTTGGATCGATGCTTGTGTTTGTACTTGTGTCATGATAACTCCTTATTCAAATGATGATTCATCTTGAAATTTATGAAGCAATCACGCTTTGAGCATCTTCAACGACACCCAAATTACGGTGTACATATTGCAAAGCAAATAAATGTTCTGTCAGACTAAAGTCAGCAACTGAATCTCCCACTACAAAAGGCTGTATACCATTCATAAAGGCTTCCGCAGCGGTTTGAAGGACACCAATATGGGCATATACACCACAAATAATCAGCTGATCTTTTTCTGTTTCTTTTAAAATCTTTTGCAGATCTGAATTGTAAAATGCACTATAACGCCATTTGGTCAGCACATGATCTTGTTGCGTTGGTGATAATTTTTCGACAATTTCAGCTTGTTCAGGATAAGCCGTTAAGCCAGGTCCCCACATGTCATTCAGCAAGGCACGATCTTCATCCTTTTGTTCTGCAGGCTGTGCGGTATAAAACACAGGAATATGATTTTCCATACACCATGTTTTCAGTTGGACGATATTATTGATCACATCCTGAATCAGTGGAGAATCTTCACCATAAAAATTAATGAAATAATCCTGCATATCGTGAATCAGTAAGGCTGCACGTTTTTTATCAATTTTCCATCTCACTTTGGCAGCGGGATAATCTTTTTTAAACGGAAGCGGGTAGCTTTGAATTTTTGGAATTGCCATGGTGATGCCTATTATCGTGTATCAGTTATAAAGTATGTCTTTGAGGAGTAATCTGGCGGTATATGCTATGAACCTGTATTGGGCTTAATCAAGTTTCACAAGTCGCATTCAAGGTTTTCAGTAAGGTTTGCATTTTTGCTTCTGTTTCATTCCACTCCAGTTCGGCTTCTGACCCTTTAACGATGCCTGCACCTGCGTATAATCGAAGATTGTTTTCTGTCAGCAGCCCGCAGCGAATCGTCACAACCCATTCACCGTTGCCTTCCGCATCCATCCAGCCAACCAGCCCTGCAAAATAATGACGGTCATAACCTTCATGTTTTAAAATAAAATCTTTGGCTAACTGGGTTGGAGCACCGCAAATTGCAGGGGTGGGATGAAGTGACAAAGCCAGTTCTAGAGCATTGGTCTGCTTTGATTTCAATTGACCTTCAAACACCGTGGACAGATGCATCATGGTGGTGGTTTTTAAAATCTCAGGTTTTTCTGAAAGGCTTAAATCCTGGCAAAATGGTTTTAAGTGTTTGAACACGCTATCGACAACAATTTGATGTTCATAAAGATCTTTTACTGATGCATAAAGATCATGAATTCGTGTTTGATTGATATGTTCATGATCACTCAAAGGACGTGAACCCGCTAAGGGATTGCTTCTTACCACCTGATCCTGTTTGAAAATCAGCAGTTCAGGACTTGCCCCTAAAAGATGTGCATTGCCTTCGACTGGAATTGCAAAACTAAAGGCATGCGCATTTTTTTGGGCCAAGGTTTGAACCAAGGTATAGGGGTTTTGTGGATGTTTAAGCTCAAAATCAACTGCCTGTGACAACACAATTTTTTCTAGATTATTTTTCTCAAACTGTTGTAAAGCTTCGTCTATCTTCTTTGCAAAATGTTCCCTTGCAACGAGTCGTTGCTGGCCATTCAAAGTCAATGAATGGTCCTTTTGATGTTTTGCAAGATCATTAACAGATTCAGCATATTGTTTTTGATGCTGACGATAAATATTGAGTGTAGACGGCTGTGCTGTATCAAATGGAATCGCACCCACTAAGACTGGATTTGTCGCTTTATCCTGAGATAAGCGACTAAATATATTTTGGATGGTCGTTAAGAGTTTTTCCTGATTTTCTGCAGCCAATCGAACTGTTTCGATAAGTTCAGAGGTATAAAGTTGATAGTCTTTTGTTAAAAAACAAGATGACTTGCAGTTTTGTATAGGTTCAAATGCATAATCAATTGATAAACTCATATCATTCATAAAGCCTCCTTTGCTATAACACGTGTGTAGTTTTAGTTGATCTATCATTAAAATTTTCTACACGAATCGGCTTGAAATAAATGATATTAAGAATCATTATTATTTAATACAAAGAATCGGATGTATTTTTTATAGTTATGGGAAACCTTATGATTTAAAAAAAAATTATCTTAGGTTTAGGAACAGCATTCAAACTTGATTTTAGAGTATCGGATTTCAGTCAAGTGATGAAAGAGGCCATTTATTGTTTTCTTTATATATGAATAGCTTAACGATTCACTCATTGACAAAAACTGAGCATTTATAACAACAAAATGCTATTGACTTGTCTGATGGTTTAAAATGAAAATGATTCTCGCTTATATTTAGCATGGACTTTCACAATGTCTATTTATATTGATTCGCACAAAGCAGTACTAAAACAAGTCGGTGATATATTTCTAGATATGTATTCACCTCTTCCCAATCACCATCTGAATCAATTTAATCCTTCAGATGGTGATGGTTACAGTGAAATTTATGATTTTGGGAAACTCTGCGTAGGTAAAGGCAAATATTGGATCGATCACCCATTAAAAATGAGTGCCGAAACGACCACCAATACTTTCGGAATCACGATTCTTCTTTCAGGTACGCATCACATTAAAAATCATTATAGTAATCATGAATATCAAATTCGTTCACCCATGATTATTTTGAGAAAAGGAAACCTAGGTTTACAGACCATTTATCTTCAAGAACACAAAAATATGGCTTTAATTACATTAGATTTTAATGAAACTTTTCTAGAAATTATGCAAGCCAATTTTCAGCATCATGATTTGGCAAAATTTTTCTTAGCGGATTCTAATCCTGCACTTAAAACCATCAATATTCCGAATAAAAATATACTTCATCAGGCACATTATTTATTAAATCTCCCTCCTGCACAGTCATCTATTGATTTATTGCATTTAGAAGGTGCAGCTTTAGAGCTGATGAGTCTATTATTGGACCAACATAGTAAGTCAAATCAAATTCCTGCCCCTATTCATAAAAGTATTGCAATTTTAGAGTCAGAATTTGAACAAAAAATCACGATTCGAACTTTGGCTAAGCGTGTTGGTATAAACGAATGTGATTTAAAGCGCCTATTTAAAGAATATACAGGAAAGACAATTGGTCATTATTTATTGGAAATTCGCATGAAACATGCTCAAATATTATTGAAAGATGGTGTTCCAATAGAAAATGTAGCCAATCAGATTGGTTACAGCAGCGCACAATACTTTAAGCAAATTTTTGAACGACATTTTGGTTATAATTGTTAATTTCGTTTCTAATATTTAGCCCAGTACTTTTATATACACCTTATAGCGCTTAGGTTTTTACCTGATTAAACACACATTAGATATTCTTTAAATGTTTTTTCATTTAATTTTTACTTGAAAATACAATGCATGATTTTATCGTCCATAAGATTTTTAAGTGCATGTAGATCATAATTTTCTGATTTGTCTGTTTCATACATCTTGTGATCTAAACGTAAGACTTGCTCATTTCGCTCTTTGGTGTATTGCTATCCAAATGGCATGGGTTCAGGCGGTATAAAATCTTGTTGCTCTATATAATAGCTGGATAGAACCCAGAGGGCGTAGAGCAAGAAGCTCGTTCAGTAAAGAGCAGGTTTGATTTCGTCCTTGTTTACCTGGCAAGTACACATACCAGAGGGTATTGGAATCAAACCAAATGAGGATATTTCCACAAATGATCAAAGCTTGGTTTTAAGAAGACAAATTGTTTGTACGATAGATTTTAGGTGCAGGCTTATTCATCTAGAAATTATATTGCTGAATAAGCCCTGTGAGATAGGTTTGTGTAATAAAACCCTTCATAGTCTAAAATGTTTTTAATTATTTACCAATTGATAAAAAATAAATTTTCAAACTATTCTTAATTTTAAAAAAGTCGGCGACTCTTGTTGAGTTTTTAGAATAAAAATTTATGCGTATAAAAGTGATCTAAATAGTCATAAATTTATATAATTAATGAAAAATAATATAAGCACATGTATTTAATAAAATTATTATAAAACATAATGATATAATTTATGTCGGTGACTCTTGTCAAGGTTGGGGGCGCGAGTTCGAGTCTCGTTTCCCGCTCCAGATTTTGAAAAGCCTCAATCGAAAGATTGGGACTTTTTCTTTTTGATTTATATAGTTTTTTCTCATCAGATTTAGAAATATGCAGGTTGCAATTACTCAGAAGTCTATTTCAAAGAATTACCATGACAAAAACATAAAATAAATCATTGATATTTATTATTTTTAAAAGTAATAAATATCTCCTAAATGCCTAAACACGCAAAAAATTAGATCAATATTTTCGCATAAATATCAGCCAATTCTTGACTATAAAGTTTATAGAGGATTGTATTATCCACAGTAAACAATCATTAAGTCAGATCCTGAATGTATTCGCAATTCTCTGACGGTCTTTAATCTTGCTCATGTTACTTGAGTGGGTAGATATTGTTAAACTATCCACACACATCTTCTGCCTATTTTACTTTTATGCAAAATGTTTACTCAGCCCCGCCCTCCCAAGTTGGTAAAGCATTGTTATGTTTAATGACATCCGCTTTACTGTTTTCAATTATGGGAGTTTGTATTCGTTTTGCCTCACATACAGTTGATAACCCCACCATTGTTTTTTTCCGCAATGCTGTTGGGCTATTCATATTTATTCCTATGCTATTTAAGCAAGGCATGGGATTTATTAAAACAAATAAGCTGTGGATGCATACGTGGCGCAGTGTAGTGGGTTTGGCAGCCATGTATGGCTTTTTCTATGCTATTGCCAATTTAAAACTATCAAATGCTATGGTGTTTAGTTATTCCTCACCTATTTTTATTCCCCTCATTGCTTGGTTGTTTCTCAAAGAGAAGATCACAACATCGATGATTTTGGCTGCGGTACTGGGTTTAATTGGGGTTTTATTCGTTGCCAAACCAGATCAAGGTTTATTAAATACATTGTCTTTTATTGGACTCGGAGCTTGTTTTCTTTCAGCAATGGCATTTGTAACAGTACGGGCGTTAACTAATACCGAACCTCCAGAACGGATCGTATTTTATTTTTGTATTTTTGGGACTTTGATTTCTTCTATTCCCATGTTTTGGCACTGGCGAATTTTTAACTGGCATGAACTCAGCCTGTTGATTGCAGCGGGCCTTCTTGCCAATATCAGTCAATTATTTATGTCCTATGCATATAGTCTGGCTCCCGCAGGACAAATCGGCCCAATGAATTATATTGCGATTGTATTCGCGGGAATATGGGGCTTCATATTCTGGCACGAGCTACCAGATTTCTTTACGATTATTGGGATAATGATTATTTTATTTGCTATTTTACTGTGCAATCCTTACATCCAGAAGAAATTGTTTGGGCAGCCACCTCTCTCTTAGATATAAGATATAGCAATTACTTTATAGTTTAATTGGTTACAGATTTTTCTGAATATGTAACCATGTCACCGAGAAAAGAATGTCTAACCCTAAAAAGTAAAACAAAAAAATTCAAATCTAAAAATGAATAGTTCAAAATGGTCAAGGATCACAAAGTTTAAGATCATACTTTTTAGCAAAATGATCTCCTCTTTTATGTTTAAGCATAGAGGAGAAACCATGTTCTATTCAAAAATAGCCGCTGTTAAATTAAGCTCAATTTGCATCATTTCCTGCAACTTAAATTTTTGTGCCTTGCCTGAAGCAGTAAGCGGGAACTCGGTTAGAAATTTGATGTAGCGTGGTACTTTATTATGTGAAATATGCTCCTTACAAAAACGACGAATGCTGTCTTCATCCGCTTGATGATGCTCATGCAAAATAATACAGGCACATAATTCTTCCCCATAACGCAAATCTGGCAAACCAATGACTTGCACATCACTGACATCTGGATGTGTATATAAAAAATCTTCGATTTCTTTGGGAAAAAGGTTCTCACCACCACGAATCACTACATCTTTAATTCGACCCTTGATTTTGACAAAACCTTTGTCATCCATTTCAGCAATATCACCCGTATGCATCCAGCCTGCTGCATCGATGACTTCTTTGGTTTTTTCAAGTTCATCCCAATAGCCCGCCATGACCGAATAGCCCCGTACACATAACTCTCCCAATGTACCTATTGGCGTAATTTCCCCCTCAAGGTTTATAATTTTAATTTCAATATGAGGATGGACATGTCCGACTGTGCTTACTCGTTTATCAATAGAATCATTAATATAACTTTGCACGCTCACGGGCGAGGTTTCTGTCATACCGTAACAAATAGTGATATCAGACATGTGCATGTGTTCAATCACACGCTGCATAATCTCACGTGGACACGGACTGCCCGCCATAATCCCTGTACGTAAGCTGGATAAATCAAACTCATTAAATTGCTCATGTTCCAAAATGGCAATAAACATGGTCGGCACACCATATGCTGCGGTACATTTTTCCTGATGAATAGTTTTTAAAGTTTCTAGCGGATTAAATACAGCAGATGGATACACCATGGTTGAGCCATGCGTAATACAGGCCAAATTCCCCATCACCATCCCGAAACAATGAAATAATGGAACGGAAATGCACACTCGATCCTGAGCGGTTAAACGAATTCCTTCACCAACAAAATAACCATTATTTAAAATATTATGGTGTGTCAACATGGTTCCTTTCGGGTTACCTGTGGTGCCAGAAGTAAACTGAATATTAATGGGTTCATCAAATTGTAGTTGCTGGGCTAAATGCCGTAAATCATTCAGCTGCGATTGATTCGGTGTTTCAAGCAAATCATTAAAACGATATATCCCTGTCTGTTGCTGATCATCTATTTTTATTACACATTTTAAATGCGGTAAGCGCTCTAAATGCAGAATTTTATCGTGACTATGTGTCAACTCTGGTGCAATTTTATTCAGCAATTCTTGATAATCTGTGGTTTTAAATTGTGCAGCAATAATCAGCCCTTTGCATGACACTTTATTTAAAACATACTCCAGTTCATGACTTTTATAAGCAGTATTCAGGTTCACCAAAATAATGCCTGCTTTAAAAGCAGCAAATTGTGCCACCGTCCATTCGACACAATTCGGTGACCAAATCGCTAGACGCTCTCCTTTTTGAAAACCCAATTTCAATAGACTACAGGCAAAAGCATTTACCTCATTCTGTAACTGCTGATAAGTCAATCTTCTGCCCTGATGTGAGCTGATTATTGCCTCTTGCTCTGCATATTGTAGACAAGCCTGATCAAATTTTTCTCCAATCGTCACTCCTAATAGAGGCTGTGAACTTGTTCCTGAGGCATAGCTTAACCGTACATGTTGCATTGAATCATTCTCCTTGATTCTTTGTAATTCTGTTCTTACCCGATCTAATTGTTGTTACTGCAACTACCTTTCAAACTGCCTATTTTTGTGATTTTAACTGGTATATCTGCCCTACTTTTTCTGTACTGCATTCACACAAAAGTCAGCAATGTGTTTAGAAAAATAGTCTTTATGTTGCTGATCAAACTTAGTATTTTGGGCTGGATCTAAAGGCTCAACAACCACATAGGTCATAGCAGCAACAACACACAATGCTGTGGTATTTAAATCATCCAACACAAATTCACCGCTTGCATTTCCATCCGCAAGGATTTTTTTAATACTCTGTTTGATCAATTGTTTTACGCGGAAACGCTCATGCTCCACCATTGAATCAACAGGCTCAAACATCAGTGAATAAGCCAACCGAGGGCTATTTAATGCCCGTTTGACAAAGGTCGCGACTGCTTTATGCAATTTTTGTTGTGCCGTCAGCTCACTTTCTGTGATTGCATCAATCACCAACAATTCGGTATTGATGGCTTCTGACAGCACCTCAATCAGTACCTGACTTTTATTGTCAAAATAACGATAAACCAGACCACTTGAGACACCTGCCTGCTCAGCAATCGTTTGTATCTGTGCGTCCTTAAACCCTCCTTCTGAAATTAATTGTCTGGCTGAACTCAAAATCGCTTTGCGATTTTGTTCCATCCGCTCCTGCATTAAAGATGATCGTTTATAGCTCATAAATTTTATTCTCTACCAAACAAAATGAATTGTAAATCAATTTATGAATTAGTATTCACTTTTTTAAAAATTCATTGTAAGGTACTTCATAAGCACATACAACAACGCTTATGGAACAACAACTATAACCAAAGGGATGAGAACAGAATGAACCTACGCAGCTTAAATTTCGGTCTGGATGAAACTTTAATTGCTCTACAAGACTCTGTCGCAGCATTTTGTGCCAAGGAAATTGCACCGATTGCTCAACAAGTGGATCAAGATAATCAATTTCCAGCCCATCTCTGGAAAAAATTTGGCGATATGGGTTTGTTGGGACTCACTGTTTCTGAAGCATATGGCGGTACTAATCTTGGCTATTTAGCGCACATCATTGTGATGCAGGAAATCTCTCGTGCATCGGCCTCTATTGGCCTTTCTTACGGTGCACATTCCAATTTATGTATTAACCAAATTAACCGAAACGGTAGCGAGCAACAAAAACAAAAGTACTTACCGAAACTGATTTCAGGTGAATTTGTGGGTGCTTTGGCAATGTCTGAGCCAAACGCAGGTTCGGATGTGATCAGTATGAAACTCCGTGCAGAACAAAAAGATAATCATTTTATTTTAAATGGCTCAAAAATGTGGATCACCAATGGCGGTGATGCAGATGTACTGGTGGTTTACGCAAAAACTGATCCACAGGCGGGCGCTAAAGGCATGACTGCATTCCTTATTGAAAAAGATATGCCGGGCTTTAGTCATGGCAAGCATTTGGACAAACTTGGTATGCGTGGTTCCAATACTTATCCGTTGTTTTTTGACAATGTCGACGTCCCTGCCGAAAACGTGCTCGGTGGTGTAGGAAACGGTGCAAAAGTGCTCATGAGTGGTCTGGACTATGAACGTGCAGTGTTGAGTGCTGGCCCACTCGGCATTATGGATGCCTGTTTGGATGTAGTCATTCCTTACTTACATGAACGTGAACAGTTTGGGCAGGCTTTAGGTGAATTTCAACTCATGCAAGGCAAACTGGCAGATATGTATTCTACTTGGTTGGCATGCAAGGCTTTGGTCTATGCTGTTGGTACAGCCTGTGACAAAGCTGATCATGACCGTAGCCTACGTAAAGATGCAGCAAGTGCGATTTTATATGCAGCAGAAAAAGCCACTTGGATGGCAGGTGAAACCATTCAAACCCTCGGTGGTAATGGTTATATCAATGAATTCGCGGCAGGTCGCTTATGGCGCGATGCCAAACTTTATGAAATTGGTGCAGGGACTTCAGAAATTCGCCGCATGTTGATTGGACGCGAACTGTTTAATGAAACCAAATAATAATGATCAATCAGGATGCCGCTTATGAACCCATTACACAGTAAAATTAATATTCGAGGTGAAGACTTCAAAACCAATCAACACGCCATGCAAACATTGGTCAGCGATCTAAAACAAGTGGCTCAAAAAGTAGCTTTAGGTGGTGGAGAAAATGCCCAACAAAAGCATTTGGACAGAGGCAAACTTTTACCACGTGATCGTATTGATCAACTGATTGATGTCGGTACAGCTTTTCTAGAAATTGGTCAGTTAGCTGCTTATAAGGTTTATGAAGATGATATTCCTGCTGCGGGCGTGATTGCAGGTATTGGGCAAGTGAACGGTATAACCTGCATGATTGTTGCCAATGATGCAACGGTAAAAGGGGGTACCTATTATCCACTTACCGTGAAAAAGCATTTACGTGCACAAGAAATTGCTGAACAAAATCACTTGCCATGTATTTATCTGGTGGATTCGGGGGGCGCTTTTTTACCGATGCAAGATGAGGTATTTCCAGATCGGGATCATTTTGGACGTATTTTTTATAATCAAGCCCGTATGTCTAGTCTAGGTATTGCACAGATTGCTGTAGTCATGGGTAGTTGTACTGCTGGTGGTGCTTATGTGCCCGCTATGTCAGATGAAACTATTATTGTGCGTAACCAAGGTACTATTTTCTTGGGCGGCCCGCCACTGGTGAAAGCCGCGACTGGTGAAGTGGTTAGCAGTGAAGACTTGGGAGGGGGCGATGTACATACTCGCCTTTCAGGAGTTGCCGATCATTTGGCTGAAAATGATGAACATGCGCTTGCCATTGCACGTAATATTGTTTCCAATCTCAATAAAAAACCAAATGACTTAAATAAGCAGTTTGATGAACCCCTCTTTGATGCAAGCGAACTTTATGGCGTAATTCCAAGTGATGCGCGTAAACCTTTTGATGTACGCGAAGTGATTGCACGGATTGTTGATGGTTCATGTTTTGATGAATTTAAAGCGCGCTTTGGCCCTACTTTAATTACTGGTTTTGCCTCACTTTACGGCATACCTGTCGGGATAATTGCCAATAACGGGATTCTATTTTCCGAGTCCGCACAAAAAGGTGCACATTTTATTGAACTCTGCACCCAACGCAATATCCCTTTGTTATTTATACAAAATATTACTGGCTTTATGGTCGGGCGCCAATATGAGAATGAAGGTATTGCCAAGCACGGAGCTAAATTGGTTATGGCGGTTGCCACGGCCAATGTCCCCAAGCTCACCCTGATTATTGGTGGTTCTTTTGGTGCAGGTAATTATGGAATGTGTGGCCGTGCCTATTCACCACGCTTTTTATGGACATGGCCAAACTCTCGTATTTCGGTGATGGGTGGTGAACAGGCTGCTAGTGTTCTTTCAACCTTAAAGCGTGATCAGATTGAACAAAAAGGTGCGCAATGGTCAGCACAAGAGGAAGATCAGTTCAAACAACCGATTCGTGAACAATATGAACGCCAAGGCCATCCGTACTATGCCTCTGCCCGCCTTTGGGATGATGGTGTTATTGACCCTGCTCACACCCGTCATGTACTCGGTTTAAGTCTTGCTGCGGCGATGAATGCTCCAATCCAACCCACCAAGTTTGGCGTGTTCCGCATGTAGGAGATATGTATGAGCTATCAATTTTTACAACTGGAACAACACGGTCAAGTTGCTTATGTTTGGCTGAATCGCCCTGAACTGCATAATGCTTTCAATACCACGGTGATTGAGGAGTTACATGCCTGTTTTAACAGTCTCAATACACGGGATGATATTCGTGTGGTGGTGTTAGGTGGACGTGGTAAAAGTTTTTCAGCTGGTGCCGATTTAAACTGGATGAAACAGGCAGGTCAGGCTTCTACTATAGAAAATGAAGCCGATGCGCTAAAGCTTGCACAGATGCTAAATGCCCTCGCTACTTTAAAACAACCCAGCATTGCTCGGGTGCATGGCATAGCTTTTGGTGGCGGCATGGGTTTAGCATCGGCATGTGATATTTGTATTGCTAGCAGTGAAGCCAAATTCGCCACATCAGAAGTTCGACTCGGTCTTGCACCATCGACCATCAGTCCTTATGTGATTCGTGCCATCGGTGCACGACAAGCCTCTCGTTATTTTTTAACTGCTGAACGTATTTCTGCACATGAAGCCAAACAGATAGGGTTAGTACATGAAGTCGCAGATGCAGAAGATTTAGACAGAAAAGTTCAAGACATCATTGATGCGTTGTTACTCGGTGGACCACACGCTCAGACAGCATCAAAACAACTCATTCAAATGATTAATCATCAAAGCATGAGTGAGGATTTACTCAAGCAGACTGCACAGCATATTGCTCAAGTTCGTCAAGGCAGCGAAGCCAAAGAAGGCCTGAATGCCTTTTTGAATAAACAACAACCTGCATGGACTTCTACTCCCCAATAACAACAATTCAGGACGATCACAATGTTTGAAAAGATTTTAATTGCGAACCGTGGTGAGATAGCCTGTCGCGTCATTCGCACTGCAAAAAAACTTGGTATTGCAACAGTTGCGGTTTATTCAGATGCAGATGCAGATGCACAACATGTCAAACTGGCAGATGAAGCGATTTATATTGGCCAATCTCCTGCAACACAAAGTTATTTACAAGTTGATCGTATTATTCAAGCAGCCCTTGATACAGGCAGTCAAGCGATTCATCCAGGGTATGGTTTCCTTTCCGAAAATGATCAGTTTGCATTGGCCTGCCAACAGCACGGTATTTGTTTCATCGGCCCACCAGTCGCTGCAATTTTAGCAATGGGTCTAAAAGCCACCTCTAAAGTTCTCATGGAAAAAGCAGGGGTTCCTTTAACACCGGGTTATCACGGAACCAACCAAGATGCTGAGTTTTTAAAACAGCAAGCCGATACCATTGGCTATCCTGTACTAATTAAGGCCAGCGCAGGTGGTGGCGGTAAAGGCATGAGCTTGGTCGAACGGAGCGAGGATTTCCTACAGGCTCTTGCTTCGTGCAAACGTGAAGCAAAATCCAGCTTTGGTAACGATGATGTGCTGATTGAACACTATGTGATTCAACCGCGGCATATTGAAGTACAAGTCTTTGGTGATATGCATGGCAATTATGTACATTTGTTTGAACGTGATTGTTCCGTACAACGCCGTCATCAAAAAGTCTTAGAAGAAGCCCCTGCTCCACAAATGCCAGAAGCTAAACTGGACGCGATGCGTCAAGCTGCGATTGATGCAGCACGTGCTGTTGATTATGTGGGCGCAGGTACAGTTGAATTTATTGTGGAACAGGATGGGACCGCCTACTTCATGGAAATGAATACGCGTCTGCAAGTTGAGCACCCTGTTACTGAAATGATCACAGGTGAAGACCTCGTGGAATGGCAACTGCGTGTCGCAGATGGTGAGCCTTTGCCAAAACTGCAACATGAGTTAAAAATTCATGGGCATGCACTCGAGGCACGTATTTATGCCGAACAACCAGAAAAGGGCTTCTTGCCTGCCATCGGCAAAATTGACTATTTACATTACCCAACTCAGAACCCGTATGTACGCGTCGATAGCGGGATTGTTGAGGGCGATGAAATCACCACTTACTATGACCCAATGATTGCCAAATTGATCGTTTGGGGTGAAAACCGTGAAGCTGCTTTAATTCAAATGCAACATGCGTTAAGCCAATTTCATGTAGATGGTTTAGGCAACAACATCTCATTTTTACAACGTATCGTAAGCTGTGATTCATTTAAGCAAGCTAAACTTGATACTAATTTGATTCAACGTGAGCACGACTTTTTATTTCGCCATAAAAGTATTCAGCCAGAACTGATCGTTGCGACCGCCTTTATTGAATTTTTAAGCAAACTCAATAATCACTGCTCGAACCAAAAACAATTATGGCAAGCACAGCCTTTATGGCGTTTAAATATTGCGTTCCAGCAAAAGATGAAACTGATCTATTTAGACCAGAACATTGAAATCAAGATTGCCGCTGCGGAACAGGGTTTTTATGCTGAATATAAGGGTCAAAGCTATCAGATTTCAGGTCAACTACTAGATGCACATACAGCAACTGTAAAGATCAATGCTAAGCGGCAAATATTGGCATTTAATCAAAGCCAGCACGGTATTACCCTATTTCATGGCGCGCAAAGCCATTCTTTTGAGTATATCCGAGTGGACTATACTCAAGCTGATCAGCAGACCGAACAAGGACATCTGAAAGCCCCAATGCCAGGCGTCATTACTCAGGTATTAGTGACTGCCAATCAGAGCGTTAAAAAAGACGATATTTTAATGACGCTGGAAGCCATGAAAATGGAATATAGCATTCGTGCACCTCAAGACGGTGTCATTGTCGATGCCTATTTCCAAGTCGGTGATCAGGTCAAAGCAGGCGATGAACTAGTCGAATTTCAACCCGCTGAGGAGGAAGTTGCATGACGGAGTTTGTCAAAATCGTAGAAGTGGGCCCCAGAGATGGCTTACAAAATGAAAAACAGGCTTTAACTGTAGAACAGCGTTTAAATTTTATTTCTGATCTGGTAGATGCAGGTTTAAAATTTATAGAAGTCGGCTCCTGTGTCTCAGCCAAATGGGTACCTCAAATGGCTCACAGTGATGAACTTTTCCAGCAACTGCCAAAACATTCAGATGTACAATTTAGTTTACTTACGCCGAATCTTAAAGGGTTCGAAATCGCTCAGGCGGTCGGTTGTAAAGAAGTTGCGGTTTTTACCGCAGCATCTGAAAGTTTTACCCGTAAAAATATTAATTGCTCAATTGATGGAAGTTTTGAAAAATTTGCCGATGTCATGGCCGCAGCCAAAGCCCAGAATATCCGTGTTCGCGGCTATGTTTCCTGTGTCATTGACTGTCCCTATGAAGGAGCGATTGCACCCGAACAAGTGGTCAAAGTCGTTAAGCGGCTTTACGACTTGGGATGTTACGAAGTTTCCTTAGGAGAAACTATGGGTACAGCTACGCCTAATCGTGTTCAAACGCTTTGGCAAGCGTGTTTAGCTGAACTCAATAGCGATGTATTGGCTGGGCATTTTCATAATACTTATGGCATGGCGATTGCAAATATTTATCAATCCTTACAACAAGGCATTCGGGTATTTGATTCATCCCTCGCAGGACTTGGCGGCTGTCCATACGCCAAAGGTGCGTCGGGCAATATTGCTACGGAAGATCTGTTTTACTTGCTTTCACATATGGGGTTTGAAACCGGAATCAATCTGGAAAAGCTGATGCAAGCCAGCCAGCGGATTAGTCAGACTTTACAACGACGGACATCATCCCAATATGCTCAGGCTTATTTAGCTTAAGCGTCTAAAATATGGCTGCTAATCTCATGGTCTTTGCATCCTAGCCGTGGAAAAACATGCTGTGAATCTAAAAAGACAAGATAGCTTTATATTTAAGCTGTCTTGTCTAGCATATTCAGTATTTAAGCATACTATAATGCGACTGATCCATCACAGCGCTTTAAATTAAGCGGCAATAAACTGCTGTAAAATTTGATTGAATTGCTCGGGTTGTTCGACATTAGAAATATGCGAAGCACTGATTTCGGCCAGTTGAGCATTGGCAATGTGTTGTTGCATCCATTTTCCATCAGCAACAGTTGTAACAGGATCCTGCTGACCTGCAATAATTAACACAGGAATATTGATTTTCACCAATTCATCACGTAAATCTGCCAATGCCAAAGCGTCACAACAGTTAGCGTAACCGTCAGCGCTGCCCGCAGCCAAATCATTTGAAAGCGTCTCTACAACAACCAAATGCTGCTGAATAAAATCTGCTGTAAACCAGCGTGATGCAGCCGTTTCAGCAATCGGCTTTAAACCTTGTTCACGAACCAGTTTGGCACGATCCTGCCATGCCTGCGCCTGACCAATTTTGGCTGCAGTATTGGCAATAATCACATGGGCAAAACGCTCAGGATAATGGATAGCTAACCATTGCCCTGTCAGCCCGCCCATGGAGATACCACAAAAAGTTGCTTTGGCAATATGAAGATGATCCAACAGTTGAATTACGTCATTCCCTAACTGATCTAAAGTATAAGCGCCTTGCGGGGTAGAAGATGCACCATGACCACGAGTGTCATAACAAATCACAAAGAAGTTCTGCTTAAAATAATTAAACTGTTTTTGCCACATGCCCAAATTTGTTCCCAAAGAATTTGAGAAAATCAGGGCAGGTTTATGAGCCTCACCAAAAGTTTGATAATGCAACATGACGTCTTGTGATGTAATTTGATCTTTAAAAGTAACGGTTGGCATTGTTCGCTCCCTAAACCCGCTCAATAATCAAGGCAATACCCTGACCCACCCCAATACACATTGAACACAAGGCATATTTGCCCCCTGTTTGTTCAAGCTGATTTAACGCAGTGGTCACCAAACGTGCTCCTGATGCGCCCAATGGATGACCCAGTGC
>NZ_JACVTU010000017.1:0-48219 GCF_016624705.1 Acinetobacter sp. S40 | reverse complement strand
AAATCTTAACCCTTAATAGCCAAGATCTTCATCGTGTTTCGCGTCGGGATGAGTGCATTATAGGTCAATTTTTTATACAAGCAAGTGCTTTTAACTTATTGTTTTATTGGATGTTCTATTTTTGCGCACCCTTTTCGCTCACATTACAATCAAAACCTTTGTAACCATTTAATTATAAAGCAGAAATATTATATTCACATTTCTGCTTTATTGTTTATTATTTCGCACTTTTTTGTGGCTTGATTTGCACACTTAGTATTTTTATGGGTTGTTTAGGTACATTTTGATAAGAACCTATAGTAGCCGTAGGGACTTTGACGATTTTATCGACCACATCCATGCCTTTTGTGACTTTACCGAATACCGCATATCCTGCATCTACTGGCGAAGCATTAAGAAAGTTGTTGTCGGCAACATTAATAAAAAATTGACTGGTTGCAGAGTTTGGATTGCTGGTACGTGCCATTGCTAAAGTACCGCGTGTATTTTTAAGACCATTATTTGCTTCATTTTTAATGGCTGGTCGAGTTGTCTTTTCTTTTAGGTTTGCATCCATACCACCACCCTGAATCATAAAGCCAGGAATAACACGGTGGAAAACTGTGCCTGTATAAAAGTTACTTTTTACGTAGTTTTCAAAATTTTTACTTGAAATGGGTGCCTGATCATTAAAAAGCTCGATTTCTATATTGCCCATAGAAGTTTTCATTTCAACCAAAGTATTGGCAAATAGATTTACGCTCATTAAACATCCTGTGGTCAACAAAGCTATTTTTTTCAACATGTTTTTCCTTATCAGACTTGCTGTCGTTTTGAGTATTAGCATAATAGATCTATTGCCTATTTTTAAAAGATTTAAAGGTATTGCTATTTGTATCATAAAAAAAGGTGTTCCACGTGAAACACCTTTTTTATTTATCTGGTAGGGTTTAAGCGTGTTTATCCCAGAATTTTCTAAATGCTTTGCTCATTTGTATTAGATTCGCTTTAGCTTTACGTGAAACGGGGGTGAGATTTATAAAACCGTGGGTTTGATCTAAGTATTCATCATATTGAACCTTAACGCCATTTTGACGCAGCTTATGACTATAGATTTCACCTTCATCATGAAGAACGTCATGCCCAGCAGTCACAATATAAGCTGGTGCTAATTTTTTCAGATTGCCATAAGTAGGAGAAATAATAGGATCTGTCAATTCTACATGGTGTTGGGTCGCATAATAATCTGTCACGTAATCAACATCACGACCGGTCAGTACTAGTCCATCTTTATATGCATAAAAAGAAGGATGACGACTTTTGAAGTCCACCGCTGGATAAATGAGAAACTGTGCCTGTGGTGCATAAGATTTCCCAATTGTGCGTTGGGCAACAACGGTACTGATATTGCCTCCTGCACTATCGCCCGCAACGGCTATACGATTTTTAAGAATTTTAAAATAGCGTCGGTTTTGATAGACCCATGCCAATGCATCTTCACAAGACTGAATTAAATGCTTAGGAGAAAACTCTGGAGCCAGCGGATATTCAATACTTAATACTTGTACATTGGCCGATTTTGCGATGAGACGACAAGCTTCATCATGAGTATCAACATTTCCCACGACAAAGCCCCCTCCATGATAAAACACAATCATCGGTAGTTTTTTGTTGGGATGAGGATGGTAATGTCTGGCAAAAATAGTACCGCTTTGTAAAGGTAACCGAATATCTTCTACAAAATCTACAGGGGTGGGTTTACGGCGGATAGACTGCATTTGCAGTTCGAACATTTGACGGGAACGATCGACATTCTCGTCGATGAAACCTGAATAGCCCTGTTTAGTCTGTACCGCCATCAAACATTTGGTAAAGCTGTCGAGTTGCGGATATTGATAAGGATAACCTAATAATTTAACCAGTGATTCCTGCACAAAAGCAGGGAGTTTGTCTAATGCACGTGCTGCTGGCCCCTGCCCTTTTTCCAGTAATGCCTGAAGCTTTTGCTGCGATACGTTCACTGAATCTCTCCCTTAGAATTCCTGTTTATTCATTTTTTCTACATATTTGAGCATGTCTTGACTATATGCGCATACAAGACACCTAATCAAGTTACATTTCCTTAATTTTTCCTACGCTAATCCCAACCAAAATAAAAGTCATTGACTCAAACGTTATATGGCACTGGATAGTTTTGCCATTGGTTGAAGCAAAATAAGGAGCAGTAAAATGAAAGTAATTTTTATCTCAGTTGTTACCGCATTTCTGGCAGTTGGTTGTATTGTTTTGCCTGAAGATCATGATCATCGACATGGTGTGGGATATGATCATGATAGAAGCCATGATTATAGGAACGATCGCGATGATAATCGTTGGGATAGAGATCGTCGGGATCGCGATGATGGTCGTTGGAGGTATGGTGACCGTGATTAAGTTTGCCAACAGTGTATAAACAAAAGCCTAAATCTCAATAGATTTAGGCTTTTGTTTGGAACGTACTCTGGCATCCTGCCATGTTGCTTGTACGACCAGTCTGGAACATCCTGTTCGCTATGGAAATACTATAATTGACTGCTTAGAGCTGACTCAAGAGCAATCAACAGCTGTGTTTGTGAGTCATATCTTCGATGATTGTCGGTTTTGAACGCTTCATCTCAGTAGCAGCTGAGGTGAAATTCAGTGTTATGGTGGCATCCGATAATCACTTTTATGCATTCATCTTCTATCAGACAAAAGATATTATTGAACTGGAGCTGACTCAGGTGCAATTTGAGGCGCTTCAGGAGATGCCTGTACAGGTTGAGTTTGTGTAGCAGCATCTGCTTGCACTGCAACACCGCCCTGAGTTTCTGTCGCTGCTTCTGGGCTTGCAGAAGCTTGAGTTGAACCAGAGGCGTGTAAACCTGCTTCAGAAGCGCAACCTACTGCTGTAAATGCAACACCAGCGAATACCAGAGACAATAGACCAAGTTTCTTCATGTTTCTTTCCTTTCATTATGACGAAAATTGCAAAGTCCAACTTTGCGCTGCCTATCATTCACAATTTTTTTAGGACAAGCTCACATCATTGGTTGGTGTTTATAGAGATAGACGTACATGTTCTGCAATTTTTTTTAACTTGACCTAATTTCTCAAAAATCATGTTCTATGAGCGCTATTCGTCCGCTAACTTGTTCTCAATCTTTTATTTTTTATTTTTTAATTCAGGTTATAAATCTTTAAATTAGAATTTTGAAGTTATATAAATCGTGTAAAACCACTATAAATAGTTACAGAGTGAATTTAACAAATTACATCTTAATCTTTATAAAAAGGCTCACTGTTTTGAATGAGCACATTTTGCAGAGATGAAATTTCACAGAGTTTTGAAATTATGCCTCAAATTAAGGCCATTTCATTTCACCTTTAACGACCTTTGCACCCAAATCCAGAGTATCTGTTTCTTTGAGATCAGGATATTGTTGCTGCATCACTTGAGAAAGCTGCTGTGCCGTTTTAGTGGTTTTGGCTGCCTTTTCATAATTTCGTAGATAATCCAGTGAAAAATTCACAGCAGCCAAACCTTGTGGCACATTTTCTACCATGTGCGCAGGTACAACCGTTTGCGGCTGTAGCGCCTTAATACTTTCAAGTGCACGAATTACTTCTGTTCGATCCTGAGTGCGTGGTGTGTCCGCCATCCATAAGTGAATACCAGAAGAAACAGGAATGCCACCGACTACAGCTTTAATTGAAGGAATCCATAAATACGTTAATTCTTTTTGTCCTTTAATTTCGATCTTTTGATTTTCAAAGTTAAGCGTTTTTGCTGTGAAAGCTTGTGGCACAATAATCTGTTCAGGTGCATTAGCCCCCATTTGCGGTGACCAATATTTGACTTTTAAGGCTTGTGTATCCTGAATATGCTTAATGGTTTCTGGCGTAGCGATGATTTTGACGTTGGGGAAATAGTGCTTAAATACATCAAGACCAAAATAAAAATCTGGATCACCATAACTGACAAATATCGTATTTAAAGTTTTACCGCTATCCAGAATTTCAGCCGCGACACGAAGTGCCTCTGACTTGGAAAACTGTGCATTGACCAACATCACCTCTTTATCCCCTTCAATCAGTGTTGAAGTCACACCAAAATGTTGGGGTTGAGCTAAAAAGTTTTGGATAGTTAACGGTTGCGCCATCGCTATTTGAGAAAAAAAAGTAGTTGTTAAAGCAAATAAGATGGGCGTTTTAAAACGACTCATGATCAAATCCAGATAAATAAATACAACTTTAATTTGCAATTTGTGTCAGATAAACACGACAATGCAAGATAAACTATTGCAGATATTGCAACAATTAAGATCTACTACCATGGATACCATAAAAGCAATACACGTATTTGTCACTATCGCAGAACAAGGCAGCCTGAGCCGTGCTGCGGAACAGCTCAACTATTCAAGAGCAATGGTGTCTCGTTATCTGGATCATTTAGAACAAACTTTTTCAGTTCGCTTATTTCAACGTAATACCCGTAAAATTTCTCTTACTTCTGCGGGTGAAAAAGCCTTACGTTATTGCGAAAATATTTTACAGCAACAAACCCTGCTGCATGAGTTGGCTGCACATGAACAACAAACTGGTACGATTCGTCTCACCTGCGGTTTATTTTTATATCAAATGGGTTTAAACGAATGTTTACGTGCTTTTAAACTGCAGCACCCCCAAGTTCAATTTGAAATTATTCTTACTGAAAATACAGTTGATTTAATTGAGAGTCAGATCGATTTAGCATTGCGCATTACTCAAAAAGTAGCCGATGGACTGATTGCTCGACCTATTTATGACATTAAATCTATTTTTTGTGCGCATCCCCATTATTTGGCCAAGCATCCTCCGCTGTTGCATCCAAGTCAACTTTTACAATATGACTGTATTACCCATCACCATGCCAGTCAGTACTGGACACTGTTTAATGCTGCACAGCAACCCCAAAATTACCCTTTAAATAGTACCTTTAAAAGTAATGACGTAAATGCTTTGTATGATATGTGTATCAATGCGCAAGGGATCGCCATGTTACCTACACGTTTGGTGCAAAATGATCTAATTCGCGGAAAATTAATACACGTATTGGCTGATTTTTCTGCACCCGATTTAACGCTGTCCTTGGTTTATGTGTCCCGGCAACATTTACCTAGAATGATTCAGCAATTTATTGCATTTTTAATTGAACACCTCGATTTTTACTTAAATAAAGAAAATTAAAGAGATTTAAATATAACTGAATGCTTGAATTTTTAAAGGATGCCCATACCTCATCCGTTATTCATCAAGAATCAAAATTCATGGCAGTTCAGCATAATGCTGTTGCAAACACCGGTGCCAAAAGGACTGTACATGTTTAAAAACCCATTTAAACGGAGATCATCAATGGCTAATGAGCAAAACGAGCAAGCTCAAGACTTATCTTCAGAGCAAGCTACACAAAATAATGAGCAAATCCAGACTGAAGATAGCGAGCAAGTTACAGATGCTGGCGTTGAAGATTTAAAAGCGCAAATCGGCAAACTTGAAGAAAGTTTAAAATTAGAAAAAGCACGTACAGCTAATGCAGTTTACGAAGCACAAAAAAGTGTTGAACGTATTCAGCGTGAGTCTGATAAGCATAAAGAAACTGTGCTTGAGAAGTTTGCAAAAGAATTATTGGACTCTGTGGATAATTTAGAACGCGCTATTCAAGCCGCCGGTCATGAAGAAACGCCTGTACTTGAAGGTGTAAGACTGACCTTGAAATCACTACTTACTACACTTGAAAAATTTGGCGTAGTTGAAGCAGATACGAAAAATGGTTTTAACGCCGATTTACATCAAGCAGTCGGTATTGATCCAAATGCCAAAGCAAATGAAATCGGCACTGTTTTACAAAAAGGCTATACCTTAAATGGACGTTTGTTACGCCCTGCTATGGTGATGGTTGGTCAATAATCCACAAGAGCAAGCGTTTATTTGCTCAAAAGTACATAATTTTGAGAGTTTTTTGATTTTTTTTCATAAAAATCCTTGAAAAAAAACGATTAACTCTCATATCGAATAACAAGCAAAACATTGCAAAAAAATTTGAGGAATACACCAAATGGCAAAGATTATTGGTATTGACTTGGGTACAACCAACTCATGTGTTGCAGTACTTGAAGGCGATAAAGTTAAAGTTATTGAAAATGCGGAAGGTACACGTACCACTCCATCCATCATCGCTTATAAAGACGGTGAGATTTTGGTCGGTCAAAGTGCAAAACGTCAAGCCGTGACTAACCCTAAAAACACATTATTCGCGATCAAACGTTTAATTGGTCGTCGTTATGAAGACCAAGCCGTACAAAAAGATATCGGTCTTGTACCTTACAAAATCATCAAAGCAGACAATGGCGATGCTTGGGTTGAAGTCAACGACAAAAAACTTGCTCCACAACAGGTTTCTGCTGAAATCTTGAAAAAGATGAAGAAAACAGCCGAAGATTACTTGGGTGAAACTGTCACTGAAGCAGTGATTACTGTTCCTGCTTACTTTAACGATGCACAACGTCAAGCGACTAAAGATGCAGGTAAAATTGCAGGTCTTGATGTTAAACGTATCATTAACGAACCAACTGCTGCGGCACTTGCGTTCGGTATGGACAAAAAAGAAGGCGATCGTAAAATCGCGGTTTACGACTTAGGTGGTGGTACATTCGACGTATCAATCATTGAAATCGCTGACCTTGATGGCGACCAACAAATCGAAGTGTTGTCAACAAATGGTGATACTTTCCTTGGTGGTGAAGACTTTGATAACGCATTAATTGAATTCTTGGTTGAAGAGTTCAAAAAAGAACAAAGTGTGAACTTGAAAAATGATCCACTTGCATTACAACGTTTGAAAGAAGCTGCTGAAAAAGCAAAAATCGAGCTTTCTTCATCGAATGCAACTGAAATCAACCTTCCATATATCACTGCTGATGCGACTGGTCCTAAACACTTAGTGATCAACGTAACACGTGCAAAACTTGAAGGTTTAGTGGCTGACTTGGTTGCTCGTACCATTGAGCCTTGCCGTATTGCGCTTAAAGATGCGGGTCTTTCAACTTCTGAGATCTCTGACGTGATCTTGGTCGGTGGTCAATCTCGTATGCCACTTGTACAACAAAAAGTACAAGAATTCTTTGGTAAAGAACCACGTAAAGATGTGAATCCTGACGAAGCTGTGGCTATTGGTGCAGCGATTCAAGGTGCGGTATTGTCTGGTGACAAAACTGACGTACTTTTATTAGACGTAACTCCATTAACACTTGGTATCGAAACAATGGGGGGTGTATTAACACCGATCATTGAGAAAAACACCACGATTCCTGCGAAGAAATCACAAGTGTTCTCTACAGCAGCAGATAATCAGCCTGCGGTCGACATTTCGGTTTACCAAGGTGAACGTAAAATGGCTCAACAAAACAAATTGTTGGGTAACTTCCAGTTAGGCGATATTCCACCTGCTCCACGTGGTGTACCGCAAATTGAAGTATCGTTCGACATCAACGCTGACGGTATCTTGAAAGTATCGGCTAAAGATAAGAGCACTGGCAAAGAGCAATCAATCCAGATCAAAGCAAACTCAGGTTTGTCTGATGCTGAAATCGATGCAATGATCAAAGATGCAGAAGCGAATGCTGAGGAAGACCGTAAGTTTGAAGAGTTAGCAAAAGCACGTAACGAAGCGGATGCTTTAGTCTCTAGCTCGAATAAAGCAGTAAAAGATCTGGGTGATAAAGTCACTGAAGATGAAAAAACTGCAATCAGCACCGCGGTTTCTGAACTTGAAGCAGCCACTAAAGAAAATAATGTGGATGACATCAAAGCAAAAACTGAGGCTTTACAAAACATCTTGATGCCTATCACTCAACGTGCTTATGAACAAGCACAAGGTGCTGGCGGTACGGAAGGTTTTGATCCAAATGCATTCCAAGGTGGTGATGCAGGTCAGCAACAAAAAGCAGATGATGGTGTTGTAGATGCTGAGTTCACAGAAGTAAAAGACGACAAAAAATAATTTGTCTGTTTGAATCATAAAAAACCGTGCTTATGCACGGTTTTTTTATGAGGCTTTTCAAAACAATTGATTAAACTCTAAAAAAACGGTTATAAAACCCTCATCATATTTTATTTTCAAAGAATCATTGAGAGATGCGCTGGTTCATTTTAATTCCAATTTTATGTGTGCTCTTTTTCTATCTGAACAAAGAAAAGACAATGAATCATCAGCCTTTTGATTCACAAGTTCACTATAGAATTGGTCAAGTTGATCCACGTTTCGGACTAAGCGAACAACAAATTATTGTCTTGAGTCAACAGGCCAGCTATATCTGGCAAAATGGCACTGGGAAATCTTTATTTATTTATGATCCGAATGCCCAGCTTCGTATAAACTTTATATACGATGAACGTCAGGCCGACACAAAGCTTCGTCTCCAACAATTTCAGGAAATCAAGCAACAACAACAATTACACTCTATTGAACAACAACACCTTCAACACCAGCAACAGCAATTAAATAATTCGCTACAATCATTAGATCAGCAACAAGCAGCGTTTCAAACGAATCTGCAACGATATAATTTGATGGTACAGCAAATCAATCAAAATGGTGGAGCGACACCTGAACAACGTATAGCATTGGATCAACAAAAACAAAGTCTGCAACAGCAACAGACTCAATTGCAGCAAGCAATTAATACCCATAATTTTAATGTGGAACATATCAATCATAATGTCGACTCAGTCAACCAGATTCATCAGGAAGTGAATCAGAATATTCAGAGTTATAACTATAAATTTCAAGGTCGTTTATTCCATAAAGGTGAATTTGATGGAAAACAAATCAATATTTATGAATTTGAATCGCAGCAGGATTTGGTTTTAACATTAGCCCATGAATTAGGGCATGCTTTAGGTCTACAGCATAACCAAGACCCAAAAGCATTGATGTATCCTATTTTAAAACAACAAGATATGCATAATTTTAGACTACAACCCGCTGATCTTGCTATGCTTCCACATTAATGTAATTTTTTAAAAATGCTTTTCGACTTTAATTTCGCATTTATTTTGTGTTTAATTCAGGGGATTAAAATTGATTTCGATATGAGCATCGAAATAGCATTCATATTCATGCTATTGTGCTAGATTAGTCTAATGAACATGTAATGGAGATCGACGTGAGTTACTATCATATCTTGATTGAAGTGAATGATCTAATCAGTACGATTGAGCAAACACGGGATATTGAAATCCTTGACATCATTGAGATTCAGCCTTATCTCCATTCAATTTTATTGCCTTATTTCAATGAACAGGAAATTGAACTTGAAGATGAAAATGTCGAGTTTAAAGATATTCTGCATTTAGAGGTCAAACAAACCTTATTACCCATTGAACATCTTATTGAAGAAGAACAAAAACTCCTGCCAAGTGACACCGATGTTACGATTACAGCTTATGAAATTTTTAATGATCGTGAATTGAGTCAGGATGTAACGACCGTGATTATGGATATTCTGGAAGCGGTTAAACTCGATCAATCCCCAATCGAATAAAGCTATCCATACCATACAAGGTCTAACCATATAGACCTTGTATTAAACCGTTAACATTTAAAAAATTACTGCATTATTTTTACAGCTTGTTCAGTGCGGATAGCCTTTAATATCTGCTGCCCTGCCCGTCCCGTTGGATTCAGCCCTAAACGGGTTTGTTCCTGACGAATGGCCTGACGAGATTTATCACCAATTAAACCATCCACCTCCCCAATATCATAACCACGACTGATCAAATAGCGCTGAATCTCACGGCGTTCCGCACGCGATGTACCTGGATCATCCGTTGGCCAAGAATTTACAAAAGGCCCCGCACCACGTAAACGATCTGATAAATGTGCAATCGCCAAACCATAGCTTTCAGCTGCATTGTAACTATAAATGGCATCAAAGTTTTTAAAGACTAAAAATGCTGGGCCATTCGCACCCGCGGGCGTCATTAAGCCTGCAGGAGTTGATAATGAAAGATTGCCCTGCACCAGTGCCGAACCATCAATACGTGTTAAGCCTTGTTGTTGCCAACTGCTCAAAGGCTTTTTATTACGTCTTCCTTCACTACTTATAGACACTCCTTCTGGAATTTTAACCTCAAAACCCCACGGCATTCCAGTTTGCCAACCTGCCTGTTTAAGAAAATTGGCAGTTGAAGCCAATGCATCGGGCACACTCGACACCAGATTACGGCGACCATCTCCATCAAAGTCAACTGCTAATCGTTCATAAGTTGATGGCATAAATTGAGTATGACCGAACGCCCCTGCCCATGAGCCCTTTAACTGATCTTCTCTTAAATCACCACGCTGTAAAATTCGTAGCGTTGCGAAAAACTCACCTCGAAAATAACTTTGACGACGCCCCTCACAGCTCAGTGTTCCTAAAGCCTGTAATAACGGATATTTTCCAGAAATATCTCCATAATTACTTTCCACACCCCACACAGCAACAATAGTCTCTGACGATACACCATAAACTTGTGAAGCACGATTTAATACATCCCGATACTGCGCCATTTTTTGCTGACCAGTCTGTACCCGCTCATTATCGACTAACCCTGAGAGATAATCCCAAATCGGCGTTGAAAACTCAGGCTGATAATTTAACTTGTCAATCACGGAATAATCAGGACTTAAATTTTGAGTATAACGATCATAGGTTGTTGCACTCACACCTGATGCAATTGCCTGCGAACGTAAATTGGCAATACAGCTTTGAAAATCATTCTGAGGGGAAAAACTACTTGATGCTTGTGTCGTGGTGGTTGCAGAAATTGTTGCACCATTCATAATTAATTCAGCTTGAGCCTGAGTTGCAAGAAAAAAACAGGAAGAAAAAAATAAAGGCAAACGTCGCATTGTTATCATGACCATTTTTGAATTCAAAGTTTGATTTTACCTTAGCATTTAGATAGCTCAATGACAGATAAAATTCGTAACTTTTGAATTCAAAACGCGCACACCTTTTTGAATTTAAACTTATCCACACTCTTATTTTAAATTTAAATCAAACCCTATTTATTTAAATTCAAACTATTTTAGATTTACTTTTAAAATTGAAACTTAAGCACATTTTATGCAAATTTTTTACAGCATAAATATCAAGTTAGCTAATTTTTTAGTTATCGAGGAAAGCAACTTTTTGAATTCAAATGGCATCTGCCATCTCTATGTGACTTTTAAATTTAAAAAAATGACCCTTAGCACTTGTGGATAACTTTATGGCAGCTTTTGAATTTAAAACAGAGAAATTTTAACAAGGTATTTTTAAATTCAAAATACATTCACATTTTTGAATTCAAAAAACTTATGAAAGATATCTAAAATTTGAATTCAAATTTTTAGTGTTTTATGTCGAGTTTATTTGTATTTTCATCTTAAGAATGATGTTAAAAATAGACAAATAAATGCTATTTGACGAGAAAAATTAGATAAAAGGTCAGATCCAAATAAAGTGTATTTAAAATAAATCGCATAAAAAAGCGATCAATATTCTGATCGCTCCTACATACAAACATTTAGGTCGTACGATTACAAAGTCATATCTGTTTTTAACGCCAAAGGCTCAGGTAAAATTTGTGCCAATTGACGGCATAAATCCACTAAATCTTCACTCTTAACAGGCATCAAGGTAATATGACCAAGTTTACGACCTTCACGTTCTGTCTTATTGTACAGGTGTAAATGTGCGCCATTTAAAGCCAAAACATCCTCAGATTTTGGATGTTGACCAATAATATTGACCATAACTGTTGGGCGCACAACCTCTGTTGAACCAAGTGGCAAGCCAGCAACAGCACGAATATGGTTTTCAAACTGAGAACAAACCGAACCCTCAATTGACCAATGCCCTGAATTGTGTACGCGCGGTGCCATTTCATTGGCAAATAAGCCTTGTTCTGTCACAAACAATTCGAGCGTTAATACACCTACATAATTTAGATGGTTTAATAACCGCGTAATGTAATCCTGTGCGATAGGTTGCAAATCGGTACTGTTCGGCGCAGGAATAATCGAATGCGATAAAATCCCGTGATGATGGTGATTTTCAGCTAAAGGCCAAGTTTTCACATCTCCATTTTGTCCCCGCACTGCAATAATAGAGACTTCACGAGAAAAATTTACAAAACTTTCAGCGATCAATGATTTTGCAGGCCCGAGTTCTGCCCATGCTTGTTCAATCTGCCCATGCTCACGCAAAACAAATTGCCCTTTGCCATCATAACCACCCGTTGCAGTTTTCAGTACAATTGGTAAACCTAGCTCAGTAGCAGCTTGTTTCAGTGAATCCAGACTATCTACTGCTTTAAAAGGCGCTACTGGAATATCAAGCTCATTAAATAAAGTCTTTTCAGAGAGTCTATTTTGAGCAATTGCAAGCGCCTGACGTGGCGGATAAATAGACTTGGTCTGATTCAGCGCATCGACATCTTCAAGCGGCGTATTTTCAAACTCAAGACTAAACACATCTGCACTTTGAATAAAAGCACTTAAACCATGTTCTGCCTGACTTGAAAAAACTGGTCCAAGCGCTGCTGCTGGACAATCTTGCTGGGCTTCAAAAAAAGTACATTGAATATTTAATGGTAAAGCAGCCTGAGCCATCATACGACCCAGTTGACCACCACCAAATATTCCGATGGTTTTATCCATGATTGCCTCTTTATACTTGACCTGGAATATTTTTACTTGCGACTTTATCCGTTTGTGCCGCACGGAAATCAACAACATTTTTCGCAATTTCAGGATCTTGTAAACCTAAAATCTGAGCTGCCATAATCGCCGCATTGGTTGCTCCCGCAGGGCCAATTGCTAAAGTTCCCACGGCTATTCCTGCTGGCATTTGTACAATTGAAAGTAAAGAATCAACGCCGTTTAAAATCGAAGATTTCACGGGCACACCTAGAACTGGCAAATCTGTTTTAGCCGCACACATTCCTGGTAAATGTGCGGCTCCACCCGCACCCGCTATAATCACTTGAATACCACGTTCACGCGCTGTTTCTGCATATTCAAATAAACGATCGGGTGTACGATGTGCCGAAACGACTTCAGCCTCAAAAGGGACACCCAATTGTTTAAGCATATTGGCAGTATGTTCTAGCGTTGCCCAATCCGATTGAGAACCCATAATAATTCCGACTAAGGGTTGAGCATCTTTCGCTGCGACCGCGTTCATTGGCATTTCCAAAGTATCAAAGATAAAAAATAGAGATCTCGGCTTACACCAAGAAAGGAATGAGAATGGGCGGCATTATAGCGGTTTTTTTCAACAGCTCCAAAACTCTGGAGCAATTTGATATGAATTGATCAAGTTTGATGCTTTTACTGGGTTTTAATTCAAATTAAGTTAAAAATATCGGGGGTATCAGTCCAAAGTTAAGAGAGATAAACTTGTAAGCATTTACTGACAAAATTCTCAGAAAATTGCGTCTATATCTGATTTTTATTTTGCCCTATGATCAATTCATCAGGAACAGGATGTTCCAGAACATAAAACAAAAACCATAAGTTCTTCCATCAGGATCATGAGGTACGACAGGAGTTATACCTAGCAGCAAGATACGAAAAAGCCCGACAGGATGTCGGGCTTTTTTTATTCGATCGTAGCCATTTTTATTGACTCCGAAAAACAAAATAGACGCAGCCTAGTAAACACAGCATTGCCCACAAATAATCCAGTTTGAACGGTTGTTTAAATAAAAACATCATAAAAGGCACAAAGACAATCAGAGTCACGACTTCCTGAGTAATTTTCATTTCACCCAGACTCCAGCTTTGCTGATCCAATAATCGGGTCGCAGGAATCATAAAACTATATTCTAGTAGAGCAATCAGCCAGCCAAATAGTATGGCTTGCCACAAGGGGGAATGATGTAAAAATTTCAAATGTCCATACCAAGCCATGGTCATAAAGCAATTTGAGATAATTAAACATCCAAGAGCAATAAATGTTGGATTCAAGTGAATATCCTTGATCACAATAGACCGCGATCAGCATGAGAACAGTGAAATTTATTATAAAAGGGAAATCTCAAAAAAATAATTCTTTCATCAAAATTTAATCCTTGTCATTTCACTCAAAAGCAACAGCAAAACACCTGAATAGCGTGATTTATGACTATCTTTTCCTAAGCAGCCTTGTTATCGTTGCTGTCAATTTGAATTGATATTGATGCTAGCGTATATAAATAAAATGCTGGCTCAGGGCAGTGGAGTAGACGAGTTATGCATCTGCATATTTTGGGTATTTGTGGCACTTTTATGGGCTCTTTGGCCCTTTTAGCACGAGATTTAGGACATAAAGTAACCGGTTCCGATGCCAACGTCTATCCTCCTATGTCAACCCAATTAGAAAATGCAGGCATTGAACTCATGCAGGGTTATGACCGCAGTCATTTACAACCGCATCCTGATCTGGTGATTGTGGGAAATGCCATGAAACGCGGGATTGACGCAGTTGAATATATGCTCAACCAAGGTCTGCCATATACCTCTGGTCCACAATTTTTGGCTGATCATGTTTTACAAGGTAAACATGTCTTGGGTGTGGCAGGTACACATGGTAAAACCACCACGACCACCATGCTTGCTTGGGTATTGGATCACGCGGGACTTAATCCTGGATTTTTGATCGGTGGTGTACCACTTGGTTTTAGTGGAAGTGCACGTTTGGGCGGCGGTCAGTACTTTTGTGTTGAAGCAGATGAATATGATTCGGCTTTTTTTGATAAGCGCTCAAAATTTGTTCATTACCATCCTAAAACGGCGATTTTAAATAATCTTGAATTTGATCATGCGGATATCTTTGATGATCTGGCAGCCATCCAAAAACAATTCCATCATTTGGTGCGCACTATTCCAAGTGAAGGATGCATTATTGCTCCAATTACTGAAACCAATATTGATGAAGTATTAGATATGGGTTGCTGGACGCCTGTAGTCCGTACCAGTTTAAACCAAAATCCTGATGTTGCATTCAGTGCAGAGCAACTCAGCGCAGATGGTAGTCATTTTAAAGTACTGCATCAGGGTGTTGTCAAAGGCGAAGTACAATGGACTATGACAGGCCAACATAGTGTGGCCAATGCTTTGGCAACTATTGCTGCGGCACAGCATGTAGGAGTGAGTATCGAACAAGCGTGCCATGCTTTATCTAATTTTGGTGGCGTTAAACGTCGTATGGAATTGCTTGGGACAGTCCGGGGAATTGAAGTTTATGATGACTTTGCGCATCATCCCACAGCGATTGAAACCACGTTAGATGGTGCTCGTAAACGTTTGGGCGAACGAAAACTTTGGGCAATTATCGAGCCACGTTCCAATACGATGCGTATGGGAAGCCATAAAGAAGGTCTGGCGTATTCGGCACGTTTAGCAGATGAAGTCATCTGGTATCAACCCGAAGGTCTGGATTGGGATTTACAACCTGTCATTGATTCTGCCACCAATCATGCCCACGTCAGTCGCTCACTGGATCAGATTATTGCACGTATCGTGAATGAAGCAGGTGAGGGTGATGCAGTGGTGGTTATGTCGAACGGAGGATTTGGTGGACTACATCAAAAACTTTTAAATGCGTTGAAACTCTCATAACACCCCATCAAAACTTGCTGACATTTTTAGATTTTTTCATGTTCATTAGGAGTCCTTTTTTTGGACTCCTTTTAGTTTTAAACTTTTTTCTTCAATAATGACTCAATTAAAGTAATTTGTTTGCGATATAAATTTATTTAATCGAATGAATAAAAAATATATTTTTTAATTAATATTCTATTAAATATTTACGCACACCCTAAACATACAATACTTTAATCTATATAAAAACGGGTTTTAATTGATGACTATTCATATAATATCTACCCATTAAAACCTTAATATTTATTTAATTGTAAATAGAAAAAATACAATATAATGGAAATATCCATTCTTTTATAGATATATAGATTAAAAAAATATTATTTTTGATTAAAATTGATTAAAAAAATAGGATTTGATCAATAAACCCAATAACACGTAACAATTTATATCAAAAAACAAAATTTTATTTCTTTATTATTTTTATAAGTTACTAATTTAAAATAATTTTTATTTAAATGAAAAATATACTATTTTTTCTAAATAAACTTATAACCTTTTTTAAAAAATTAAAGGTCTTGGATAAAAAATTTAAAAAATATAAATAACAGTCACTTAAAGATAAATAAATGTTTAATAATTTTACTTTTTGTGAAACGTGTCACATTATTGTTTATTACTGTGATTAACATAAGATTAAAGTGCGATTATGAAGCTAAGATTATTTTTAGAATCTGGATTTCATCATTGTAAATTTATAAATAACAAACAGCATCTTAATAATAAAAGATGGGAGATAAGTTATGAACAAGCTTGTAAAAACAATATTATCAGTCATGGCTTTTGGTGGAGTAGTTGGTATCGCTCATGCGGCTGATGTCGAAACAAACAGTTTTGGTGGTGGTGGTGGTTCACAACATCCAGAAGGGTGTACAGAACTCTGTGGAAGTAAATCTATCCCCATTGAAATTACAATTCCTAAAGTATGTGAACTTAAAAATGTGACTACAAAAATCACTCTAAACAGTACAACTGGTACAGGTACTGGTGGTTTTAGTGTAGGTGCCAATGCAGCGTATAACCTATTGGTCGATACAGATAATCGCACATCAGGAACCAATAACTCTGCATTAAAATATGGAACGTATTCTATTCCGACTACAGTCACGACTAAACGTGGCTCCAATAACGTAAATCTCGGTGCAGTCAAATATAATGAACCAATGACTGCGGGCACTTCATCACTTAATGATTATAGTATTACGGTACAAACATCAGGTTCTTTAGGTATTAGTAAACCAGCTGGAACTTATACTGATAAATATAATATTTCAGTTTACTTCTAATCTGTTTTATTTGCTATTTTATTAAGTTGGTTCTATTCTAGAAATGGAGCCAACTTCATCGCTCCAAACTAAATAACATTATAAGAAATCACGTTAAATACATAAGTTAATTACAAATAAATAATATGCGGGTGGGTTATGAAAAAAAAACTACTTATATTAATGCTTGGTTTATTTGGGTATATCCATATGGTATGGGCTGGTTTATCTATTAGTCCAATCCAACTTTATATTACCGATAAAACTAAACAGCGTAGTGCAACGGTTACAATGGACTCAAAAGACATGGAGGACACTAAAACGTTTGAAGCAACCGCAGTCAAATGGTCTCAAAATGAAAAAGGAGAAGATGTCTATGAACCCGATCCCAATATCATTATTAACCCCAAAAACTTTATTATTGCCCCAAATTCAAAACAGGTCATCCGTGTTGGATTCAATCAGCCTTTAGCCGGTATCACCAACAATGATGAAAAAACCTGGCGTATTATTTTTCAGGAAGTAGCGCCTCCTGTTGACACCGATTCTGTTACATTTTTATTTAATATTTCTGTGCCTTTATTTGTGGGTAAACTCAATCCAGTCAATATCAATGTCGTACCTAAAACAATCAATAATAATCTGATCGTCAATATCAAAAATAATTCGCCATCACATGTGCAAATTTTAAAATTAACCTTAGTCGATGCTTCAAAGAAAGAAGTTGCAAACTTAAGCCAAATGAAATATTTACTACCAAACACAGCGCACGACTTTAACTTTGAACAAATCAATCTTCCGCACTCAAACCAATATAAACTTCTCGTTCTGACCGACAAGCAAGATCAGCCTTATGAATATAGTCTTAAGGAGTGATTGCTATGAAAATGTCGACCCTTTCTGCACATATCTGCTTGATATGTGCTTTGACTCATGTACACGCTGCGGACAATATTATTCTCTCCAATCTGTGGATCAATGGACTGGATCGCAATACAGAGGCATTGGTTTTACAGCAGGATCATCAATACTATGTCGAATGCCAGATTCTTAATTCTCTCAATTTAAAAGTATTTTTATTACAAAAACATCCCACTAGAGAAGAATACTGTCTGGTGAGCAATGATCAAATACATGCCAGTTTTGATAATGCCAGCCAGTCACTCAAAATTGATTTTCCTGCAGAATATTTTCTGGGTTATTCCAATCAAAATACGATGTTACAACCCGATAGAGCTTCTTTAGGGGCATTTCTCAATTACGATTTCTTTTATGACAAATTTGATCATGGCTATGAGTTTAATAATTTTTATGAGCTGGGTATTTTCAAGGATTACTGGTTATTAAATAATTCATTGATTTACCGTAAAAATGATGCCAATGATGATAGTACAGGAGTGATTCGTTTAAATAGTTCTCTGAGTATTGATTTTCCTCAACATTTTACAAGATTAACATTAGGGGATAATACCAGCATTTATAATTCACTGATCGATTCATTCCGTTTCGGTGGTATCAGCTTTGGGACTAATTTTAGTGAGCGTTCCGAT
Source organism: Acinetobacter sp. S40 (assembly GCF_016624705.1). Taxonomy (NCBI): domain Bacteria; kingdom Pseudomonadati; phylum Pseudomonadota; class Gammaproteobacteria; order Moraxellales; family Moraxellaceae; genus Acinetobacter; species Acinetobacter sp. S40. The sequence continues at coordinate 29,692 of NZ_JACVTU010000017.1, read as the reverse complement.
TTCATTTACTGGAATACTCCGATTCTTCGGGGGAGTGCCATAGTTCCATCGACCATTGACTTATATATCAATGGGGTAAGTATTTATCGACAAAACGTTACTCCCGGTGATTATACCTTGCAGACGGGCGCAAATATTCAACAATCTGGCAATGCTCAAATTGTGGTTGAAGATATTTTGGGAAATCGTTCTGTACAAAACTTTCCTGTTTTGATTAACAACCGTTTACTAAAAGTCGATTTAAATGAATATAACGTTTCTGTAGGTAAATTACGCTTCAACTATGATTATGATAGCAATGATTATCGTGATTTTTTCACGAATGTGTATTTTCGCCGTGGCTTTACCACAAATACCACACTCGGTTTTAACGCTTCATATAGTGATGATGTAAAAAATCTGGGATTGATGTGGACCCAATCATTAGGACGCTACGCCTTACTGGATGTTAACGCAGCAGGCAGTTCTGCTTATGGAGATAATGGTTATTCGGTTGGTGCTTCTGTAAGTAATAGTTTTAATAGTTTTTCAATGGGGCTCAGCAGTCGCTATTCATCGCAAGATTATCAATCACTGGGCTATACTCAGGACTTTAGAAATCCACGTATCGATTCGCTGGCGTACTTATCCTTTTTTAAAGTACCTTACGTAAACAGCGTAAATTTAAACTACGTTGAACGGCGCTATTATCCCGATGATGAAGTACCCAGAAATAATTCAAAATTATTAACTGTCGGAATCTCAAAAAGCTTTTCCAGACGCCTCTCTTTTACCGCCTCCTATTTCAAGGATTTTGGTGATTTTAATGACTCTGGTGCTTTTTTCTCTCTTATTTTTAATTGGGATGACAATAAAAACACTTATCTGGATCAAACAACAGACGGGGATACACGTTTAACCTTTGCAAAAAGCTCTCCTGAACAGACTGGCTTTGACTATTCAGTGGGTGCAGAACGCCATGATGGAAACATGACTTATAATGGATTTGGTTTACTTAAAACTGATGTCGGCGATCTAACTTTACAACATACACAAAATTCTGATTCTTATGATTCACGGGTGTCTTATCGTGGTGCACTGGTCTGGCTCAATAATCAAGTCAGTATGACCAAATCTGTCGATAGCGCATTTGCATTGGTAAAAGTCGGCGATTATAAAGATGTCGATGTCATGCGTTCTTTATCTCCTGTTGGCCGTACCAATAAAAATGGCTATTTCTTTATTCACGATATTTTGCCTTATATTTCCTATGATTTATCGTTTGATCAGGATCAACTGCCGATTGAAGATAAAATTGATTATTCTTCCAAAAAAATGGTCGCACTCAACCAACGCGGCTATTACATAGATTTCCCAGTGATTCACACTCAACAAGTTATCGTCAAGTTACGTGATAAAAATGGAAATTTATTGGCACGGGCGACTCCTGTTTATCTGGATCAAAATACTGATCAGGTTTACCCAGTAGACCAACAAGGCAATGTTTATCTGTATGGACTTTTACCAAAAACCTATCAACTCAGCACACAAGGAGATAAAGCATGCCATAGCCAATTACAAATTCCAGAAAAAACCCAGACCACCACATCCAGTCAAGTCATTGAGTTGACTTGTAAATAAGGAGAAGGACAATGAAAATATTACTTGGCATCATTGCATATTGTGCTTTAAGCAGCGTTTATGCGGGTCAATGTTCAATGGGACAAATTACTGAACCACGCATGCGTTTAGGCAGTTACTATCAAAGTCAGGCGGCAACTTCATTTCACGTGAACTGTGACAGCGCCTACACCATTCGTTTTAGCAGTATGAATTTGCGTAGTACCGACGGCTCAAGTTTTGTTACCAACGGTCCCTATAAACTAAGAACACGATTAGCGATCGCAGGACCCGTAGATAATTTATGGAATGTACCACTGACCGCCAATACCCATAAAGATAACAGATACATCATTTCCGTAAGGCTAGAAGATCGTCCATCTATCCAAGTTCCTGCTGGCACCTATCGTGATATGGTGTATGTTAATTTATCGTTTTAAGCTCAAAAATAAGTGAATATATCTATGAACGACACTCACATTTTTATTTTTGGATAATGATTCATCAACCCAACACAGGTTATTTTGAAATGTATTTTAATCTTGGTCATACTCCTTGCTTTCATTTTTTGACGGTGAAGCAAGGATGTCTTTTGAAACAATCAATCTGACGTTATTCAATGAACTTAATGCGTCTGCCCATGCGAGTCACTTCATCATAGAATTTGCAATTTTTATTGCCAACGACCTGTTATATGTATTGTTCGCCTTTTTATTATTTTTATGGTGTTATGGTGATCAGGCATTAAAAGAACGTGCTATTCGCGCCGTAATGCTTACCACATTTGCGTTATGCATCGGTTACTTCATTTCTTTATTTTACTACCATCCACGTCCTTTCGTGATGGAGATCGGGCGCACCCTGATTGAACATCGTCCATCCGCTTCTTTTCCCAGTAACCATATGCTCATTTTTAGCACCATTGGTTTTTCTTATTTATTTGCAAAGCGATTTGTAGCCAGCGCTATTTTCCTCCTCTCAGCAATTGCTGTCGCATGGTCACGAGTCTATTTAGGGGTACATTTTCCACTGGATATGTTGGGTGCATTTTCAATTGCCTTTTTGGTGAATGTATTTGGTCAAATTTTCTGGCAACGTTTTGGTCAAATTTTATTAAAGTTTTTTCTTGTGATTTATCAAAGTATGTTTCGAGCTTTACTCAATAAAGGGCTTTTAAAATAAAAAGCATAAAACAGATATTATTTGCGCAAATAATACAAATATGCGATGCTAGGTGCAGATTTGGATTTAATCCAAAACCCAATTATATAGACAAGGGGAGTAGCCTCCTCCAAACGTTGTACTTAAATAGTATTTTTACAACGTGTCAGATATCGTCAATACACTTTGCAAAAAGTCGGTATCTGAGCATCAAATATAGTTTGATGTAGGCAAGACCTTGATCATGTTGATACAGATGTTTTTTTATATTCATCTGGCAACAGGTCAAGGTTTTTTTGTGGCCGATTGCCAGATGTGGAGAGATTAATGGACTCTATCGGTAATATTTGGCTCTATTTGGTCTTCTTTGGCATCGTATTTGCGATGCTATTGATCGACTTTCTTGGCTTTAAACAAAAAAAAGATCAATCTGTGCCAATTAAACAGGCATTGGCATGGAGCGTGGCATGGGTGACTGTCGCCATGCTATTTGCGGGAGGATTATGGTTATACCTACAACAAACTGTAGGGCTCGCCATAGCCAATCAAAAAACCATGGAATATCTCGCTGGTTATTTACTGGAAAAATCTTTAGCAATTGACAATGTCTTTGTCTGGCTGATGATTTTTGCTGCTTTTGCAATTCCACCTTCGTTACAGCGTAAAATTCTACTGTATGGCGTACTCGGCGCTATCGTTTTAAGAACAATTTTTATTTTTGTTGGTGCATGGTTTGTTCAGGAATTTTCGTGGATTTTGTACATCTTTGGTGCCTTTTTAGTCTACACAGGCTTTAAATTTTTGAAAGGTCAAGGCGAAGAAAATCCCAATATTGAAGAGATGGCACTTCTAAAATGGCTACGTAAACATATGCGCATCACTCCTACATTTAAAGGGGATCGTTTTTTTGTCAAAGAGCAAGGTGTACTTTGGGCAACCCCTTTATTTATCGTGCTGATTTTGGTCGAGTTCTCAGATGTAATCTTTGCGGTAGATTCTATCCCAGCAATCTTTGCAGTGACAACCGATCCGTTTATTGTGCTCACTGCTAACCTCATGGCGATTTTGGGTTTACGTGCTATGTTCTTTTTATTGGCAGGTACGGCGTCTAAAATGCATTACCTACCTTATGGTTTAGGGATTATTCTTCTGTTTATTGGCTTTAAAATGCTATTGCTGGATGTGTTCCATATGCCAATCTGGATTTCATTGAGTTTTATTGTTTTGGTATTGGGCATTACCGCTTGGTTATCGATTCGACATAATAAAAAACAGGCTCAATCTTAAACTGATTTTCCCTCATTTGGCCCTTTTATCCTCATGGTAGAAGGGCTTTTATTTTTGATCGTCAATCAACTCAAGTTTAGGCCAACGTTGAAGCCATTGCTTTTGAATTATTCGATCCCAAAAAGTCTCATAACTCACCAAACGTGGATTCCAGCGCAATTTCAACTCAAATAAATCATGAAGTCCAAAAGGTGCCACGATTTCAAGCTGGTCGTGCACATTTAGACGAACCGCAACAGCTGTCGCAGTTTCTGGCCATGCAGAAAGTGCCTCGATTAATGACGTATAAGCAGGTATTTTCTGTCCATTTTTATCTAAATACCAATGATGTACAGTAGCCTGATTCACCACATCCCACTCATTTAAAGGAAATTGTCTTTGTAACTCTTGTTGAATCTGTCGTTCTTGATCTTGATTCGCCTCGGGATTATAAAAAATCACATCGATTTCCATCTGTTCAAGCTCATATGACTGATGATGTAACGTAGACCAGACTAATTGTCGGATTACCCCAGCACTCACATAGCAATGTTCATTGATGGTGCGTAATGCTTTTAAATATTGATATAGTAAAGCTTGGCTCAGAATTAGAGATTTAATTTTGTGATCATAAGACGCTGAAATTCTATTAAATTTTGACATATCATCTATTTTCTTGAATTAAATTTATACAGTTTGGCAAGTTCCTTGCATCTTATTCTGAAAAAAAGCCGAGATTTAAGGACTCTTGATTGAGTCCTTAAATCTCTTATCTTCAATTCGCAATAATCCTTGTCTTGGTTTTCATATAAACACTGTAATTCTCAGGAAATACGTTACAATCAATCGAAAAAATTACAAGTTGTAGGTTCTTAGATGTCTTCTTCTGCTCAAACCACCATCGTTCGTGGTCGATTTTTAGATATCCAGTCTTTGGTAACGCAGGCACACCAGATTGCTGAACAAGTTCGTTACGTTGAGGATGGTGTACTCATCAGCGAAAATGGTCAAATTAAATGGTTTGGTAAATGGCAGGATGCACAACCTCATCTTCCTGAAAATATTGAAATTCAACATTATCCTGAGCAACTCATTGTACCCGGGTTTATTGATACCCATATCCATTATCCACAAACTGAAATGGTGGGTGCGTATGGTGAACAGCTTCTCAGCTGGCTCAATACCTATACATTTCCAACCGAACTACAATTCAAAGATGCAGATTATGCACAAAATATTGCCCATTTTTTTGTACACGAACTTTTAAAAAATGGCACAACAACCGCATTAGTATTTTGTACGGTACATCCTGAATCTGTAAATGCCTTATTTGAAGCGGCTGAACGCATTCAGATGCGTCTAATTGCTGGCAAAGTACTTATGGATCGTCATGCACCTGAAGACCTCTGTGACACCCCCCAAAGTGCCTATGAAGACTCTAAAGCATTAATAGAAAAATGGCATGCTAAGGGCAGGGCGTTGTATGCGATTACTCCACGTTTTGCCCCAACATCCACGCCAGAACAACTGGAAAAAGCGGGGCAACTGAAACAGGAATACCCTGATGTCTATGTACATACCCATTTAAGTGAAAATAAAGATGAAATTGCGTGGGTAAAATCACTTTATCCTGAGCAAAAAGGTTATCTGGATGTGTACCATCATTATGGTTTAACAGGTCAGCGTTCTGTATTTGCGCATTGTGTCCATCTAGAAGATGAGGAATGGCAATGTATGCATCAAACTGACTCAGCCATCGCTTTTTGCCCAACCTCAAATTTATTTTTAGGAAGTGGTTTATTTCCCTTGAAAAAAACCTGGGAACAAGGTGTTAAAGTAGGCTTGGGTACTGATATTGGTGCAGGGACATCCTTTAATCTGTTACAAACAGTCAATGAAGCTTATAAAGTACAACAACTACAAGGGGATAAGCTGTCTGCCTATGAAGCGCTTTATCATGCCACGATAGGCGGAGCAAAAGCGTTAGATTTACAGGATAAACTGGGTAACTTTGATATCGGTAAAGAAGCCGATTTTGTGGTTCTTAACTTGCAAGCCACAGCATTGCAGAGCTTACGTCAATCCCGTGCGAAATCACTCGATGATGCATTGTTTGCTCTGTTTACCATGGGTGATGATCGAAATATTGAGGCGACTTATATTTATGGACAATGTGCCTACCAAAAAACCGAATAAATCAGCAGTAAAATCTAAACCGTGGCTGAAATGGACAATTCTAGCAGTGGCATGCGGCTTGCTGCTAAAACGCGATCAACCTGGTCAGAAAAAGCCATAGTTACAATGAATCATCTGAGAAAGGATGCATCATCTGTTTTTTTGTTTTAAAATTTGCAGATGAATTGAAGATTTCAGGGTGTTGCAGGTCAACACCTTTTTTATTTTTAACTTTTGCGTTTTAGGTATCTACCCCATGACCGTTCCAATGAGCGTAATGATCTCAACTGAAGACATTCAGGCCAAAGTCAAACAACTCGGTGAACAGATTAATGCTCACTATGCCAATAGCCAAAAAGATCTGGTGTTAATTGGTTTATTACGCGGCTCCTTTATTTTTATGGCAGATTTATGCCGAGCGATCGAAAAACCACATGAATTAGATTTTATGACAGTTTCCAGTTACGGTGGTAGTACTACCTCAAGCCGTGATGTCAAAATTTTAAAAGATCTGGATGGTGAAATTCGCGGCAAAGACGTATTGGTAGTGGAAGATATCATTGATTCTGGCAATACCTTAAGCAAAGTTCTAGAAATTTTGGAAACACGTGGGCCTAATTCTATTGAGCTATGTACGTTAGTAAGTAAACCCTCTCGCCGTGAAATTGAGCTTGAAGTCAAGTTTTTGGGCTTTGAGGTTGAAGACCGATTTATCGTCGGGTATGGTCTCGATTATGATCAAAAATATCGTCATTTACCTTTTATTGGCGAAATTGGTCTTTAATTTAAAATGACGCGTTTTGCGTCATTTTTTATAGCTATTATTATCGATACAGATCACACAAAAACGCTACAGGATGTAGCAGTCCTTTACTATCACCCTGATTTAAAACAGTTCAATATAGCAAAACAAGCACTTGTAAAACCAGAATAAGCACAACAAGGAGAATATCTTATGTGGTCATTTATCGTTGCTATTGTTGTCGGTTTTATTGCGGGTCTCATTGCACGCGCCATCCATCCTGGTGAAGACAAAGCAGGATTTATTGTAACGACTTTACTCGGGATCGCAGGTTCCTTATTAGCTACTTATGGTGGACGCTTTTTGGGACTTTACGGTGAAAACTCCAGTGCAGGTTTTATCGCCTCGATTATTGGAGCCATCATTATCCTGTTTATTTACAATTTAATTAGTAAAAAAGCAGCTTAAAGATCAATCTCGAGCAAAAGCACCTTTCGGTGCTTTTTTTATTTATTTTTTTGATTATTGTAATTTAAACTCTTTCCATAAATCCTCAATCTGTTGCGCAGATTGAATCCCAGCGGCTTTAAATCCATTTGAAAAAATTAGGGTTGGTGTTCCTTGTATTCCTAACTCCTGACCAAGTTTTAAATTTCGATCAATGGGATTCGCACAAGTTGCTGCACTTTGCGGGGAAATACCTTTACGAATAAGATTATTCCATGCATAGGCTCGGTTTGCTTCACACCAAACCTGTTTGGAAGGTTGCACAGATTGGCTACGAATTGGATAAATAAATGTATAAATCGTGACATTGGTTAGTTGGTCAAACTGATTTTCCAGTTGCTTACAATATGGACAATTTGGATCAGAAAAAACTGCAATTTGACGCTTTCCATTTCCTTTTACCGTCTTGATAGCATCCTGTAAAGGCAAACGACTCCAATCTATCGTTTTATTTTTTACTACTAAATCTTTAGTCAAATTATGCTGATCGTTTAAACGGATCATGTAACCAATCAGGATATGCTCAGCATTTTCACCCATGTAAATAATCTGATTATCCAGTGTTGCACTATACAAGCCCTGCATCTCAGTTTTTTGAATATTTTCGATATTTAACTTAGGATATTTTTGTTTTAGTTGGGCTTGCACGTTTTCTACATTGGCTTGACTTGAAAAAGCCCATGTACCCAATAAGATGGCCAGTAAAATTTTATACATTGCATCACGCTCAACATAAATCAAAGCGGTATTGTAAAATAAACAGGTTGAAGCTCTGTTATATTTTCTTTGAAACTTTAACAGTGGTCTTATGTTTCACGTGAAACCTTTTTTAATGAACTAAACTCACAGATTGAGTCGTTTAAAATTACAATCATTTTCACACAACTTATACGCAACCTAATTGAAATAGGTTTAAGCTGAATAGATTCCGAAACTCTCCATACACTCATGATCAAAACATCATGAGTGTTTTTTTATTTTCCGATACAAAATGATCCAAAAATCTTACCTAATAGATCATCCGCACTAAAGTCACCCGTAATTTCACCTAATGCATTTTGCGCTAAACGTAAAGATTCAGCGACAAGCTCACCTGCATGGAAAACCACCAGCTGCTCACGCGCCTCATCCAGGTAGTGCTGAGTGCGCTTCATTGCGTCCAGATGACGTGTTCTGGCAATAAATGTGTCTTCCTCTGGCTGAAAACCTGCATGCGCTGTAATCGTCTCTATGAGACCTTGTACACCTGTTTCTTGTTTGGCCGATACCATGACATGCCGAAAACCCTGATATTGATCATTGCGTGCTGTTTGTTCAATTAAATCAGACTTATTACCAATTAAGATCAAACGCTTTGGTTCAAGATGATCTTTAAAATATTCCTCTGCAAGCTGCAAAGGATCATCTCTTTGACTTAAGTCATATACCAGTAATAAAAGATCTGCCTGTTCGATCTCTTTAATCGCACGACGAATGCCTTCTTTTTCGACAATATCACCTGTTTCCCGTAAACCTGCAGTATCAGTCAACGTAATTGGCAACCCATTTAAACTTATTTTTTCATGCAAAACATCACGGGTGGTACCAGCAATATCTGTCACAATCGCTCGCTCATTGCCTGCCAAGGCATTCAATAAACTTGATTTCCCTGCATTTGGCTTACCCGCGATCACCACTTGTAAGCCTTCGCGTAGCAATTGACCTTGTCGTGCTGATTGCTGAACCGCTTGAACCGCTTGTTTGACATTATCCAGCAAAGCCAAGATTTTGCCATCAGCCAAAAAATCAATCTCTTCTTCCGGAAAATCAATCGCAGCTTCAACATGTAAGCGTAAATGAATTAACTGTTCTAAAACCGTATTAATTTTGGTTGAAAAAGCGCCCTGTAGCGAACGAACAGCGGAACGTGCGGCCGCCTGTGAGGTAGCATCAATCAAATCTGCAATCGCTTCGGCCTGTACTAGATCCAGTTTTCCATTTTCAAAGGCGCGCATGGAAAACTCACCTGCTTTGGCAGCCTTAGCCCCCAATTCAAATAAACGAGCCAGCAAAGCATTTTGAATAACAGGTCCACCATGCCCCTGTAACTCCACGACATCTTCGCCTGTAAATGAATGTGGATTTGGAAAGCACAGTACTAAACCCTCATCCATTACTTCGCCAACCGCATCATAAAATTGGCGAAAACCAGCCATACGTGACGCAGGTAAAGTTTTTCCTATTAAAGCCTGAGCAATGGCAAAAGCTTGAGGCCCAGAAAGACGAATTACCCCCACACCACCACGACCAGGAGGGGTGGCAATCGCAGTAATGGTGGTTTGTGCATGCATAATGGTGACCTAAAAATAGTACAAAACTTTGAAATAAAAAATCCGCTCAAGATTATCATCTTAAGCGGATTTTATCAGCCCCTATGAGCCAGAAGAAGTTTAAGAACTCGCTTCTGGTGCAGCTGGGCGATTTTTAGCAACGTTTTTATTGATAAACCATTGCTGAAGAATCGTAATACTGTTGTTCACAATCCAATACAAGACCAAACCTGATGGGAAGAACAACATGAATACGGTGAAAATGATCGGCATAATACGGAATACTTTAGCCTGCATTGGATCAGCAGGTTGCGGATTCAGCATTTGCTGAATAAACATCGTCGCCCCCATCAATAATGGCAAGATAAACCATGGATCCATTGCTGATAAATCCTGAATCCAGAGCATCCAAGGTGCATGACGTAACTCCACACTTTCCATTAATACCCAGTACAGGGCAAGGAAAATTGGCATTTGCAGCAACAAGGGTAAACAGCCTGAAAGCGGATTGACCTGCTCACGTTTATAAAGCGCCATCATTTCCTGAGAGAAACGCATGCGATCTTCACCAAACTCTTCTTTCATGCGTTGCATCTCAGGTGCAATTACACGCATTTTTGCCATTGAACGATAGCTTTTTGAAGATAGTGGCCACAGAATCAATTTAACTAAAACGGTCAAAAGAATAATTGACCAACCCCAGTTTCCTACAATGCTATGGAAAAATTGCAGCCCAAGGAACAGTAATTTAGCAATCGGCCATAACCAACCATAATCAACCGTTTGATTCAAACCAACCGCCAAATCTTTCAGTTCGGACTGAATTTTTGGACCCGAATAGAAAGTAGCATCGACCGTCATTGTTTTACCCGCAGGGACATTAATTGTCGGCGAAGTAAAACCAATCAAGTTCATATTATCGGCAGATTTACGTGATTCTAATTTAGCAGTATACGCTTGATCACCAAAATGACCCGGAATCCAAGCACTAACAAAATAATGTTGCACCATCGCGACCCAACCGCCTTTGGCATCAACATTTAATTTTTCATCAGAGAAATTAGCAAATTTAAGCTTATTGTAGTGTTCTTCAGGGGTCCCCCAAGCGCCACCAAGGAAAGTGCCCAAGGTAAAGATACCCTGGTCAGATTTACCTGGATCTTCTGAGTTATCACGCTTGATCTGTCCAAACATCTGACCTTGCCAGTTTTGCGCACTACGGTTCACCACCTGATAGCTTACAACCACTGGATAATCACCCTGCTTAAAGGTGAAACGCTTAATGATTTCAACACCATCAGCCGTTTTATAGACCATTGGTACCGTCAGAACTTTTTCAGTTTTGCCGTCTTTGTTTTGACTGTCTTTAGCATCTGCCAATGTGTACGTAGCTTTTTCAACTTCATACTGTGGACGACCTTGGCGACTACTATCCGGACCATTTAATCCAATTAAACCAGATTGAGCCACATAAGTGCGTTTGGCATCGCTTTCCAGCATCACAAAAGGCTGGTCGCTGTTTTTGTCTTTATCATGATTGAGTAATTCAATACGCACAATATCACCACCTTTAGGATTGATCCAAAGGTGATAAAGGTCAGTTTGTACTGAAATAAGCTGTTGATTCACAGGTGCTGTGGCATCTGTAACTTGTTGCGTCGCAATATTCGCTTGTGGCACATCTGTCGATGTTGCCGTAGTCTGGCTATTTGGCAGGTCCGCAGAAACTTCATGGGATGCAACAACTGCGGCAGGCGCAGGCTGAGCTGAAGTTGTGCTATGACCATAATCTTTTTGCCAAGCCAAGATAAGCAAATATGCTGTGACAAACATGGCTCCGAGAATCGCAAACCTGGCCCATTGTTGCATATCAATTATCCCAAGTGGTTAAAGTGATTTTGGTTTAATAAACGCTCACGAAAGGGTACAGCAACGTGAGGCTTTTGAGAATCTATTTGCTGAAATGAAATAAAACGAATTGCTTTTGTAGGTACAGGATCATATCCACTTCCTCCCCAAGGATGACATCGACAGACACGATTAAACGCCAACCAACTTCCTTTGATCGCACCATGTAAATGAACTGCTTCTAGTGCATATTGCGAACAGGTTGGCATATAGCGACAACGAGGTCCAAGCAAAGGACTCAAGGCAATTTGGTAAAATCGAATCAACCAATGCAGGATAGATACCATTGGTCATCTCTAATTTTGATGTGAGGGAGAGACAGCGTTTTGATGCTTGTGAGCAAGACGGTTTAATTTACGCCAAGCCAATTGAAGTTGCTGAGTCAGATCAGCATTAGATACCGTTTCGATGCCCAGTTTTGGCATCACTACAATATCAATAAGCGCTAATTGTTGTTGATGCAAACGAAAGCTTTCACGTGCAAGTCGTTTTATTCGATTTCTTTCGTGCGCACGACGCACTTTTTTTTTGGCAACAACCAATCCTAAACGGCTTTTACACTGTTCAGAAGGTTTTGCCAAAAATAAAAAATGGGGTTGATGCACTTTAAAAAGCGCACCATCAAACACACTTTTAAAATCAGCAGCGCAATGTAAGCGTACATTTGTACCGAAGCTATAAAGTGCCATAACACCCGATCGTGTAATAATAACGATTTAAATAAATTAAACAGTTAAACTGTGACGACCTTTTGCACGACGGCGAGCTAATACTTGACGACCAGCTTTAGTTGCCATACGAGCACGGAAACCATGAACACGTTTACGTTTTAGTTCAGAGGGCTGAAAAGTACGTTTCATATCGAAACTCCCAAATATGATCTTTCTGTAAAGGTTCGCGATTTTATGGTGCTAAACTTGCGCTGTCAATGAAAAATCAAAAAGTTTACATTTTATTCAGTGTTATCTAGGTCAATCAAATTTGTCTAAGCCCGACTTCATATCAGTGTCTACAAAAAATATACACAGTCTAATTCATTAAATTTACTCTTGTTTTATTTATACCCACAGCTTATTCTCATATTTATCAACAGTTTTAACATTGGTTTAAAACAAACTCTGGGTATTTGAATTTAAATTCATAACTCGCTAAATTATCCACAGCAACCTGGATGCTATTAATTAAATTCAAATTTTAAAATTTAAATTTATTCTTATTAGAGACCATTTTTTCTGTGGAAATCTTAATTTTAAATTTAATAATCATGATATTAAGCTGTGAATAACTATGTTTTTATAAAACTTATAGATTGTGGATAACTTGTGGTGTAAAACTATCCCCAGCTTATGATAAAACTTATCCACAGCAGGTTTGAATTTAAATTTAAAGCGTAAAAGCATTCTTTTTGAACAAACTATGTCGTTTCGTTCATGACAGATGTGGATAACTTGGTTAGAATGGCGACCCCTTCGTTAAAGAATGGGGGAAGGTGTAGTTTTGAATTTAAAAAGAAATAGGGGAATCACATGCTGTGGACAGACTGCTTAAATCGCTTGCGGCAAGAGCTCTCTGATAATGTCTTTGCGATGTGGATCCGCCCTCTAGTTGCCGAGGAGGCGGAGGACACCTTACGTTTATATGCTCCAAATCCTTATTGGACACGTTATATTCAAGAACATCACCTTGAATTAATTTCAATTCTTGCTGAACAATTATCCGAAGGACGTGTTCGTCAGGTGGATATCTTGGTTGATTCACGCCCTGGGGCAATTTTGTCCCCAACCGAACAACCTGCAACGACCACTGCTGCATTAAATACAGTTGCAGCACCTACTCGGGTAAAAAAAGAAGTTGTTGAGGTCACCTCCACAACAACTGCAAAAAATTTGAATTCAAAAAAACGTTTACTTAATCCGTTATTCACTTTTTCGCTTTTTGTCGAAGGTCGTTCTAACCAGATGGCAGCCGAAACCTGTCGTAAGGCATTAACTCAACTTGGTGCTTCACAGCATAATCCATTGTTTTTATATGGTCCGACAGGTCTGGGGAAAACCCATTTAATGCAGGCTGTGGGAAATGCTTTGTTACAGGCCAAGCCAAATGCGCGGGTCATGTATATGACCGCTGAAAGCTTTGTTCAAGATTTTGTATCCTCATTGCAAAAAGGCAAAGTAGAAGAATTTAAGAAAAACTGCCGTTCTTTAGATTTATTATTGGTGGATGACATTCATTTATTGGCAGGTAAAGAAGCCAGCCTTGTGGAGTTCTTTTATACGTTTAATGCGTTATTGGATGAGTCCAAGCAAATTATTCTCACTTCAGATCGCTATCCCAAAGAATTAACCGAGTTAGATCCACGGTTGGTGTCGCGTTTTTCTTGGGGACTTTCTGTTGGGGTTGAACCACCTGATATTGAAACACGTATTGAGATATTACTAAAAAAAGCTGAAAACAGTGGTGTTGATTTGCCGCGTAATTGTGCTTTGTTTATTGCCCAGCAAGTGGTTGCCAATGTCCGTGAATTAGAAGGTGCTTTGAATAAGGTCGTTGCAATTGCGCGTTTTAAAGGCTCGCAGATTGATCTGGATGTGGTGAGAGAATCTTTAAAAGATGTGTTGGCTATCCGTGCCCGTACTATTAGCGTTGAAAATATTCAGCGTGTGGTGAGTGAGTATTTTCGCATTCCACTGAAAGAATTGGTGGGTCCTAAACGTACTCGGATTTATGCGCGTCCTAGGCAGTTAGCGATGGGATTGGCTCGTGAATTAACAGGGGATAGTTTTCCTGAAATTGGTATGGCCTTTGGTGGGCGTGACCATAGTACTGTCATGCATGCCTGTGAAAAAGTACAAAGTTTGAAAGATGAAGATCCTATCTTTAACGAAGACTATAAAAACTTATTGCGTTTACTGCAAAGTTAAATATCTGGGCAGTTGCAAAGTCGTATCAACTCCCGCATAGTACACAGCTAAAAAATGAAATAATGCCTTCAGTTGTTAGAGGAATGAATTGTGCGTTTGAAAATCGCTAAAGAAAGTTTAGTCAATGTTCTATCCCATGTTGTTGGAGCGGTGGAGCGTCGTCATACCTTAAATATTCTTTCAAACGTTAAAATTCAGGCGACTGATCAGGCCTTAACCATTACTGGTTCAGACCTTGAGGTCGAGTTAGTCGCGAGTACCACCCTAGCTGAAGGAGCTTGCTTGCAAGCGGGAGAAACCACAGTTCCAGCGCGTAAATTGATGGATATCTGTAAATCGTTGCCTACCGCAGCATTGATTGATTTGCAAATTACTGAAGATCAGCGTTGTATTTTAAAATCAGGCAATAGTCGCTTTGTATTGGGTACTTTACCCGCAGAAGATTACCCTTTACTCAATACTGAAAATAATCAGGGTACACAAGTTCAGGTCACGCAACGTGAACTCAAACGTTTATTTGAAAAAACTGCTTTTGCCATGGCAGTACAAGATGTACGTTTTTATTTGACAGGAACTTTGTTAGAAATTGATGAAAATCAATTGCGTGCAGTCACTACAGATGGTCACCGTTTAGCGTTATGTGAGGTTTTAGCATCTTCCAATGCGACACAATTAGTCCAAGCCATTGTGCCGCGTAAAGCTGTTGGTGAATTGCAGCGTTTACTCAGCATTGAAGATGAACAGTTAAGTTTGCTTATTGGTCGTGAATTACTCAATGTAAAAATTACTACTCCGAGTCGTGATAAAGAACAGGGAGATATTACGGTTCGATTTACCACCAAGTTGATTGATGGCAAATTTCCAGATTATCGCCGCGTGATCCCTCGTGGAGGAGATAAACTGGCGCAAATTGCTCATGATGTATTTAAGCAATCCTTGCAACGTGTGGCAATTTTGAGTAATGAAAAATTACGTGGAGTATTCTTAAACTTTAATCCCGATGTGTTACAGCTTCGTGCCAATAACCCTGAACAAGATGAAGCAATTGAAGATTTAGCAATTCAATATCAAAACACCTCTATGGAAATGTCATTTAATGCCCAGTATTTATTGGATGTTTTAAACGTACTGGATGGGGATGATGTTAGTATGACCATGAGCGAAGCCAATCAGTCTGTTTTGGTACAAGATCCTGCACATAGTGATCAAACGTATGTAGTGATGCCGATGCGTGTCTAAAGAACGAATCTGATTATGCATATAACACGTTTAAATATCGAGCGTGTGCGCAATTTAAAAACGGTTGCTCTCTCTGGGTTGCAGCCGTTTAATATTTTTTATGGCGCCAACGGCTCTGGCAAAACTTCAGTGCTAGAAGCAATTCATTTATTGTCGACAGGACGTTCTTTTCGCACCTATACGCCCAAACACTATATACAACAAGGGATGCCTGATGCGATCGTTTTTGCACAGTCAGCCACTGAAAAAGTGGGGATGCGTAAGCTGACGACAGGAGAACAATTAATCAAGGTCAATGGTGATCCAGTGGCGACACAGGGACAATTGGCCAAATTATTACCTTTACAGCATATTGATCCACAAAGTACTGATATTTTGGATCATGGGGCTAAGCCTCGGCGACAAATGCTAGATTGGCTGATGTTTCACGTGGAACCTGATTTTTATACAACTTGGCAGCAATATTCTCGTGCTTTAAAACAACGTAATAGTTTGCTTAAGCATTCTCGCCAGATTTCATTGGCAGAGTTAGAACCGTGGAACAAACTTTTGGCCATGTATGGTGAAATGTTGCATAGTCAACGTACGGTGATGATTGAGGAGTGGCAGTTATTTTTACAACAGGATTTACAGAAATTATTGCCTGAAGTGAGTATTGAACTGGATTATCAGGCAGGCTTTCATCAGGAACAAGGGCTCTTAAATGACTTGATTCATTATCATGTTAAAGATGTGGAACGTCGTTATACTGAATATGGTCCACATCGCGCTGATTTGCGTTTAAAAACTTCATTAGGCGATGCCGATGATGTGCTATCGCGGGGCCAGAAAAAGCTCTTGATGATGGCTTTAAAACTTTCACAGATTGCAATGTTACATGCGAGTAATAAGGAAACTGTGGTATTATTAGATGATTTGACAGCAGAATTAGACCATGCCGCACAGCGGCGATTAATTGAACGATTAAGCCAGTTAGGTAGCCAAGTTTTTATTACCACTTTAGATCAAAAGGCTGTACAACAGCATTTGAATGATCTGGCCGTATCTTATCAATTGTTTAATGTGGAACATGGTCAGGTTCATGCTGTCCCCATATGATTTTTTTCCCCGCTGGGGATCGATCCATAATTTACTAGGGAGAAACCATGAGTTCAGAGTCTCAATCTGCCTCTCCAACAGAACAATCACACGAAAAGGCGTATGATTCCTCTAGTATCAAGGTATTGCGTGGTCTGGATGCGGTGCGTAAGCGTCCAGGCATGTATATCGGTGATACAGATGATGGGACAGGTTTGCATCACATGGTTTTTGAGGTGGTCGATAATGCAATCGATGAAGCCTTGGCAGGCCATTGTGATGAGATTATTGTCACCATTCACGAAGATGAATCGGTTAGTGTCTCTGATAATGGTCGTGGTATCCCAACAGATATTCACCCTGAAGAGGGTGTATCCGCTGCGGAAGTGATTCTGACCATTTTGCATGCAGGTGGTAAGTTCGACGACAATAGCTATAAAGTGTCAGGCGGTCTGCATGGTGTGGGTGTATCTGTAGTTAATGCGTTATCCAGCAAATTGCAACTGACCATTCATCGTGCAGGGCAAATTCATGAGCAGGAATATCAACATGGCGATCCACAGTATTCCTTGCGTGTGATTGGTGAAACTGACACCACAGGTACAACAGTACGTTTCTGGCCAAGTGCAGACACCTTTAGCCAAACCATTTTCCATGTCGAGATTTTAGCGCGTCGTTTACGTGAGCTTTCGTTTTTGAATGCAGGTGTGAAGATTATCCTGCGTGATGAACGGATTAATCTGGAACATGTTTACAACTACATTGGTGGTTTATCTGAGTTTGTGAAATACATTAACGAAGGCAAAAATCATTTAAATGACATTTTTCATTTTACTGCTGATGCTGACAATGGCATTACGGTAGAAGTGGCCCTTCAGTGGAATGACAGCTATCAAGAAAATGTGCGCTGTTTTACGAACAACATTCCGCAAAAAGATGGCGGAGCGCATTTGGCAGGTTTCCGGGCAGCGTTGACTCGTGGCTTGAATAGCTATCTTGAAAATGAAAATATTCTTAAGAAAGAAAAAGTCAACGTGACGGGTGATGATGCACGTGAAGGTTTAACAGCGATCATTTCGGTTAAAGTACCTGATCCAAAATTTTCTTCACAAACCAAGGAAAAATTGGTATCCAGTGAAGTCAAACCTGCTGTTGAACAAGCAATGAACAAAGAGTTTTCAGCCTATTTGCTAGAAAATCCACAAGCAGCCAAATCGATTGCAGGTAAAATTATCGATGCAGCCCGTGCGCGTGATGCAGCACGGAAAGCCCGTGAAATGACGCGCCGTAAAAGTGCGCTAGATATTGCTGGTTTACCAGGTAAATTGGCGGACTGTCAGGAAAAAGACCCGGCATTGTCGGAACTCTATCTGGTCGAGGGTGACTCTGCTGGTGGTAGTGCAAAACAAGGACGTAATCGTAAAATGCAGGCAATTTTACCACTCAAAGGTAAAATCTTAAATGTAGAGCGTGCGCGTTTTGATAAGATGATTTCCAGTCAGGAAGTGGGTACTTTGATTACCGCACTGGGCTGTGGTATTGGCCGTGAAGAATATAATCCGGATAAATTGCGTTATCATAAAATCATTATTATGACCGATGCCGATGTCGATGGTTCGCATATCCGTACTCTTCTACTGACATTCTTTTTCCGTCAAATGCCAGAATTGGTAGAGCGTGGTCATATTTATATTGCTCAACCACCACTGTATAAATTGAAAAAGGGCAAACAGGAACTCTATATCAAGGATAATGAGGCTTTAGAAAGCTTCCTGATTTCTAATGCGATTGATGATCTAGAATTGCATATTAGTGCCAATGCACCTGCGATTAATGGTGAAGCGTTGGCAAAAGTCATCGAAGATTATCAAGTTTCGCAAAAAAGTTTACAACGTTTAACTCAGCGTTATCCTGCCAGTTTGCTAGATGCTTTATTGGAAGTGGAACCATTCAAGGCAGATCAAAGTCAGGATCGTCCTTATGTGGAACAATGGGCTGAACAGCTACGTGCGACAATTGAAAAATTACAGCCTAGTTTACGCCCTGAAATTAGTCTGGAAAGTTTTGAGCGTGAAACCCCAGCTGGAGAAAAATCAATTCATTGCTGGCCTCGTGTGACAGTTTATGTGCATAACTTGCCGCATCATTATCTGTTAGATGCTGGTTTGCTTAATTCAGCTGAATATGCGCGTTTACTGAAAAATTCCAAGAGTTGGTTTAAGTTACTGGAAGAAGGTGCGTATTTGCAGAAAGGTGATCGTAAGATCAATGTGAGCAATTTCCATCAGGTCTGGCAGCAAATCTTGCAGGATTCACGTCGAGGCATGATGATCCAGCGCTACAAAGGACTGGGTGAGATGAATGCTGAGCAACTTTGGGAAACTACGATGGATCCTGAGAATCGCAATATGTTGCAAGTAACCATTGATGATGCGATTGAAGCAGATCGGATGTTTAGTTGCTTGATGGGCGATGATGTGGAACCACGTCGTGCCTTTATTGAAGAAAATGCACTTAATGCAGATATTGATGCATAAATGCATTTTTAAATAGCAAAAAAACAGGCGCTAATTGCGCCTGTTTTTTTGAATTTCCCTATTCATAACCACGTCCTGTAACTTGGCTTATTGCCATTGCTGAAACACTTGTTCCGCAGTTTTATTTAGTACGACTTGATTACCCTGAACCTGTTGTACCCATTGAGTAGGAATATAATGATGCTGCCCATTTGCAGATTGATCATTTTTAGCCAGTTTGATTTTATCCTGACCATCTAAATGATCGACAGTTCCGACATGTTGCAGATCTGAACCAACGACTTCGGCATGATGTTGAATATCTTGTACATTGATAGTTGCCATGAGATTGTCCCTCATATTTTCATGATGTTTCATGTATTGACTTGATCTTTGTATCAAGTAGGCAAGTCATTAACTCAAACTTAAAACAGCATCAGTGCTGTGCCTTAAGACTTAGCCTAAGGATTTTTCCGAAGCTGTGTACAGGGCTTATGTAAGCCTTTATAGGTATTTCATCAAAAGATAAGGAATTACGGGTAAGCTCTGTTAATTTATATTTTTATTTAAAATCAATATCTTAATTTTTTAAATCTAAAAAAACTAATAAAAATAAAGGACTATATTTTTAAATGTTTTGATTGAAACACTCACTTTGTAAAATTAGGCAAATGAATGTGTCGGGCTGTAAATTGATACAGCCCTCTGGTCAAACTATCTAACTCAATTGTCTAATCAAAAGAACTTTCGAGTTCTTCCAACTGCATCATGAGTTCTAGCATTTGTTCTTCAGCGTGCTCCAGTTTTTGTTTGAGTTCAGTTTGTTCATTCATAAGTTTGAGCAGTTCCTCTTTGCGCTCGCTTTCATAAAGTGAACTATCTCCCAGTAAAACTTCAATTTCACCTAAACGCGGCTGAAATTTTTCAATCTGAGCTTCGTATTTTTCAATATTTTTACGAATAGGTCGTGTTTGTTCTCTACGTTGTGCAGCTTCTTTACGTAGAGCTTCTTTATCCAGTTTTGAAGTTGCGGGTTGAACAGTAACTTGTGAAACAAGAGGCGTGGCAGGTTGCTGCCCTTTTTTGATCATTTCAGTACGTGCTTGACGAAGCCAGTGAGCATAATCATTTAAATCACCGTCAAAACTTTGACTATGACCGTTGTGAACCAGAATTAGTTCGTCACAAACACTCGCAATCAATTGACGCTCATGCGATACCAGTACCACTGCACCTTCAAAATCTTGCAATGCCATAGTTAAAGCATGACGCATATCCAAGTCTAAGTGGTTGGTGGGTTCATCCAAAATGAGAACATTAGGACGTTGCCAGACGATGAGGGCCAGTGCTAAACGCGCACGTTCTCCTCCAGAAAAGCTTTCACTTGGCGTATCCATACGTTCGCCACTAAAACCAAAGCTGCCTAAAAAAGCACGTAAAGTGGCATCACTGATTTTTTTATCGGCAATGCGCGACAGTTGTAGCATTGGACTGGCATTACCATCTAAAGCATCCATTTGATGTTGGGCAAAATAACCGATATTGAGTAACTCGGAGGCATAGCGTTGACCTTGAATAAGTGGAAGATCGCCCACCAAAGATTTAATTAGAGTTGATTTTCCAGCACCATTCATACCGAGCAATCCGATGCGGCTGGTGGGCGTAATTTGTAGATTCACATTGGTAACAATTAATTTAGCGGCATAACCAATATCTGCATGTTCCAATGCCAAAAGTGGTGAACTCATTTTAGTCGGTTCACGAAAACTAAACGTAAAAGGCGTATCCACATGCGCGGGCGCAAGTTCTTGCATCCGTTCCAGTTGTTTGATTCGACTTTGTGCCTGACGTGCTTTGGTGGCTTGTGCTTTGAATCGATCAATATATTTTTGTAAATGTGCGCGAGTTTCCTGTTGTTTCTCAAAGGCTTGTTGCTGTTGTGCTAAGCGCTCAGCGCGTGTTGTTTCAAAAGTAGAATAGTTTCCTGTATAAAGTGTGAGCTCTTGATTTTCGATGTGTAAAACATGATCGGTAATTGCATCTAAAAAATCCCGATCATGTGAAATCAGAACCAGAGTTCCTTCATAACTATTCAGCCAGTCCTCTAGCCATAAAATGGCATCGAGATCCAAGTGGTTAGTGGGTTCATCTAACAATAATAAATCTGAACGGCTCATTAAGGTGCGTGCCAAATTGAGACGCATGCGCCAACCACCAGAAAAACTGGAAACATCTAATTGCGATTGATGTTCAAAAAAACCTAAACCTGCCATAAGTTGAGAGGCTTTAGCTGAAGCTGAATAACCATTAATTTCATCAAAACGGCTATATAAATCAGCCAATTGATCATTATTTAATTGTTCTGGAGCATTGAGTTGATTCTGAATGGTCCAATATTCTTCATCTCCAGATAACACAAAATCAATTGCTTTCATGTCTAAAGCTTTAATTTCTTGCGCCATGTGGGCAACAGTCCAAATATTTGGTCGGCTTAAACTGCCACTGTCTGCTTCAATACCACCGAGCAGGGCTGAAAATAAAGTAGATTTTCCAGCACCATTCACACCTGTTAAACCAATTTTCCAGCCTGGATGCAGTTGCATCGATGCTTTTTGAAATAAAACACGTCCGCCGCGGCGAATTGAAAACTGGTCAAGCTGAATCATGGAAATGAACACGCTACATCATAAAAGAAAGTGAGCATTTTAAAGGGATATGCAGAAGAAGACAAAGTTTTAGTCAATTTTGCATTTTTTAACGAAAACATGAAATGTGTCAAAAAAAATTATGCATTTCGTCAGAAAATTTACAGGATTTAAGACTTAATAGAGCTAAAACTCTATTTTTATTGACTTAAGCTTACTATAGTAATAAGTACAGAACAAAAACTAAGCAAGAACAAGTCGGAAAAGGAATGCGATGATGAATAAAGGACTTTCGATACTGGGTACAACAGTGTTGTTGGGGTGCATGACGACCACTCATGCCCAAATTAACGTCTGTGCGTTTGATTTGTTGGGAAAAGCAGGTGACTCATACAAAATGCTTGAAGAATGGGCATTAGCAGCGAAAGCGTGGAATGCGGATATTAATCTTATTCCACGTCAGGATGAGGCTCAGGCTGAAAAAGATTTTCGTGAAGGTAAATGCGATGGTGTGTATATCACTTCTATGCGTGCCCGCCCGTACAACAAGTTTGCAGGTTCGGTGGATGCACTGGGCGCTGTTCCAAATAATTCTATTGCGCAAAAAGCGATTACTTTCGTATTAGATAAACGTAACAATCATCGATTAACCACCACGATGGATGGCGATAAATACGAAGTCGCCGGTATTGTGCAGATTGGTCAGGCTTATTTGTTTGTACGTGATCGTAATATCAATAATCTTGAACGTGCTAAAGGGAAAAAAATCGCAATCTTGCAGTATGACGAAGCGCAAAAAATTATGAGTCAGCGTGTTGGTGCGGTTCCTGTTGCTTCTGATATTTCAAATTTTGTCGCTCGATTTAATAGTGGGCAAGTCGACATTGTGCCTGCTCCAGCCTACGCTTATAAACCGCTAGAAATTCAAAAAGGCTTGGGTAACAATGGCGCCATGATTAACTTTCCTGTTGCCAATATTACCGCTGATTTGATTATTCGGCAAAACAAATTTCCCAGCAATTTTGGCCCACAATCGCGTAATTGGTTTCTAAATCAGTTACCGAAAAATTTTGCCATGGTGCGCCGTTTAGAAGCCGGTATTCCTGATAAATATAAAATCAATTTATCCAATGAAGACAAAATAAAATATCAAAAATTATTACGCGATGGGCGTATAGATCTCGCAAAACAAGGGATTTATGACCCGAATATGATGACAGTACTTAAACGCGCACGTTGCACAGTTGAACGAACCAACTTTGAATGTTCTCTAAGCGGCGAATAAAAGACCTTCTAAAATGACTTCGGAGTTTTCTTATCGAATAAAAAAAGTTTAAGAAAACTCTTTATATTTTAAAGTATTGTTTATATATTTTTTACTGAATATTACTTAAAACAAGAAATTATTCACGATTTTGTACAATAAATATTCATTTTTCCACAAAAAATGGAGTAAATACTCTATTTTTTTTTAAATAACCCGATTAATATTTGCCGTGTAAGGATACTCCTAACTGGAAATTTGGTACGAAGGAATAACAAAATGAAAAAAATCGCATTTGCTCTGGCCGCAACCACTCTTGCTGGTTTTTCGGTAACAGCTCAAGCCGCAACAGTATGTGTATTCGATTTGCTAGGGAAATCAGGTGAGTCGTATAAAATGATGGAAGAATGGGCATTGGCAGCTAAAGGCTGGGGTGCTGATATTACGCTGGTTCCACGTCAGGATGAAGCAGTTGCAGATAATGATTTTAAAGCTGGTAAATGTGATGCAGTAACCATGACAGCCATGCGTGCCCGTCAATATAATAAATTTGCGGGTTCGATCGACTCGTTGGGCGGTGTTCCAAACAACCAGATTGCGCAACGTGCGATTACCTATGTTCTGGATGCGCGTAATGCAGCAAAATTAACCTCAAATCTGGGCGGTAAAAAATACGAAGTCGCTGGCATCGCACCATTGGGGTCGGCTTTCATTTTTGTACGTGATAAAAGCATTAACTCTGTAGAAAAAGCGGCAGGTAAAAAGTTTGCAGTCTTGGGGTATGACGATGCGCAAAAAATTATGGTACAACGCGTAGGTGCACAAGCAGTTCTATCTGATATTTCTAACTTTGCTGCAAAATTTAATAACGGCCAGGTTGATATGGTTGGTGCACCAGCATATGCCTATAAGCCGCTTGAGTTAAATAAAGGTTTAGGCACGAATGGTGCGATGATGAATTTTCCTGTCTTGCATGTAACTGCTGACTTGGTCATTCGCCCTGAAGGATTCCCTGCTGGTTTTGGTCAAAAATCTCGTGATTGGTTCATTAAACAATTGCCGAAGAGCTTTGCCATGATCAATCGCCTGGAAGCGCAAATTCCTGCAAAATACAAGATGAATCTAACACCAGAAGACAAATTGAAATATCAAAAACTATTACGTGATGGTCGTATCGATCTTACTAAACGTGGTGTATATGATGCTGGCATGATGTCTGTGTTGAAAAAAGCGCGCTGTTCAGTAGATAAAGCCAATTTTGAATGTTCAATGCCTGGCGAATAATATTGATTTTATTGAAAAAACTCGGAATTATTTCCGAGTTTTTTTATTTCTAAAATCCTGTCAGTTAAGCCATTGATGCAGATTTAAAAATTGATAATCTAAAACTAAAGAATTAAGTTCACAGGGATCAGTGACGGCAGGGAACCTATATGGTTTTAAACCTGTTATTTGACATCAATGTGAAATTATAGATTTTAATTGGACTGGACTATGTGAAGGTGCAGGACTGCATGTTCATCAAGCAAAAAAAGAACAAAGGCAATAATGGAAGGTATGCATATGAAATGGTCAAAAACGCTCGCAATGACAGCTGGTTTGTTTGCAGCATCGATGGGAGTGCAGGCAAAGCAAACAATCTGTGTTTTTGATTTGGTGGGAAAAAATGGTGATGTCTATAGCCTGATGAAAGACTATCAGTTAGCGGCTAAAAGCTGGGGAGCTGATATTGAACTAAAAGTTAGCCAGAATGAAAGTGTGATTGCAGATGATTTTAAAGCCGGTAAATGTGATGGAGTAAGTATCACGGGTTTACGCGGTCGCCAATTTAATGCCTTTACGGGATCACTAGATGCGATTGGTGCAATTACTGACTTAAAGCTGGCGGTGAAGATTATGCAGGGATTATCAAGTCCTGCATTTTCTAAATATATGACACAAGGTCAATATGAAGTAGTGGGTGTTATTCCGATTGGAGATGCTTATTTATTGGTCAATGACCGTAATATCAATACTGTGGCCAAAGCAGCAGGCAAAAAAATTGCTGTTTTAGATTATGATGAAGCACAAAAAATTATGGTTCAGCAAATTGGTGCGCAGGCTGTTAGTGCTGATGTAACTAATTTCGGAGCAAAATTTAATAACCATCAGGTTGATATTATTGGTGCCCCAGCAGCAGCATTTAAAGCGCTCGAATTACATAAAGGTTTGGGAACAACTGGTGCGATTGTGAATTACCCTATTTTACAGGTCACTGGAAACTTGATCATTCGACCTGATAAATTCCCTGCGGGATTCGGTCAAAAATCACGTGATTGGGTCAAAGGACAATTACCGAGAGCATTTACGATTTTGGGAAAAATGAAAGCGGATATTCCACAAAAATATTGGATGGATGTGCCTGCTGCTGATCAACCAGGTTATCAAAAGTTAATGCGAGAATCTCGAATTAATCTGACCAAAAAGGGAGTTTACGATAAACGCATGATGAAATTGTTATGGCAATTCCGCTGTAAAGAAAATCCGAAAAACTTTGAGTGTGCTTTACAGGACGAAAATTACAAATAATCCTGATACAAATACTCTGAATAAAGTTTAAACTTCCAGAACTGACCATATATTGTGTATGTTATACTGTATATGGTCTTTTTCTTTTTAAGACATCAGATTTAGGTTGAGGAATGTCCATCATGAATGCCCAAGCTCTTGTTATCTCAGATAATGCTGCCAAAAAAGTGCGTCAACTCCGTGACAGCGAAGGGAATCAGGATTTAATGCTACGTGTTTACGTGACGGGTGGTGGCTGTTCTGGATTTTCTTATGGTTTTAATTTTGCTGAAAGCGCCAATGAAGATGATGCCAAGTTTGAAAATGGTGATGTCACCATGTTGGTTGATTCATTGAGTTATCAATACCTGATAGGTTCAGTTGTAGATTATCTTGAAGGTCTTGAAGGTTCTCGTTTTATTGTACAGAACCCAAATGCTACCACTACTTGTGGTTGTGGTTCATCTTTTTCCATCTAAATATTTTCTATAGTCTGATGATCATAAAAAATCCCCAATTGGGGATTTTTTGTCAAAATGGATCGATAGCTTAAACACAGGTTATAGTGCCTAAGATACGAAAATCTTTGGCACCTGTAACAGAAGGCAAGTTACCACTTTGCTGTGTCATGAAGCGCATAGCTAGCCATGCAAATGCGGTCGCCTCAACCCATGTTGGAGATAATCCTAGCACACTGGTACTTTGTACTGACCAATTGTGTTTGCGCAAACGCCAGCGCAATTGCTCCAATAAATGTGAGTTATAAGCACCACCACCACACACGTAAACTTCACCCGTATCAAGATCAGAACGATAAATTGCTTTTTTAATCGCACGAGTGGTGAGTTTCAGTAAAGTTGCTTGTACATTTTCTGGGGTATCTTCTAGCTCATCATATTCCAGCTCATCATTACGCCAGTCTGCAAGCTGATCATCTAACCAGTCAATATTAAAGTCTTCACGGCCCGTACTTTTTGGCGGTTCCTTTGAAAAAAACTCATGGGCTTGCAAACGTTCTAATAGTCCGCGAATGGGTTGACCATAAGCTGCCCAGTTACCATTTTCATCATAAGGGTGGCCAGTATAACGTTCGCACCATGCATCCATTAAAATATTGGCAGGTCCTGTATCAAAGCCATAGACATCTTCAGGCAGCCCTGCGGGCAGCATACTGACATTGGCAATGCCACCCAGATTTAAAATAACGCGGTGAATCGTTGAATGTTGAAAAATCGCTTGATGAAATGCAGGTACTAAAGGCGCGCCCTGTCCACCTGCAGCCATATCGCGACGTCGAAAATCAGAAATCACAGGAATCTGAGTAATTTCCGTAATTATATTGGGATCACCAATTTGCAGGGTAAATCCATGTTCAGGACGATGACGAATAGTTTGTCCATGCGAGCCAATTGCTTTAATTTGATTACGATCTAATTGATTCTTTTCGATCAGTTTATTAATACCTTGACCAATCAGCGTGGCAAGTGTCACATCAGCCTTACCCATTCGATCAATTTCATTATCCCCTGGCAAAGTAAGCGCCATAAGCTCATCACGTAACTCAGGTTCAAAAGGAATAGTCAAAGTTGCATGAAGATGTAAGGGATCAAATGAGGCAGCAACGAAATCGACCCCATCCATGCTGGTACCGGTCATTACCCCAATATAGATCGATGTCATGAGTAACTTCGCCTGCAATCTGCTGAAAAAGTGTTAGTATATCGCACAAATTGAATAACTGATGTGTTTAGGTTTTGTGATGTCAAATTTCTTGCCTGCTGAAGAACAGCTTGCCCTCATTCAACGAGGCACTCATGAAATTATTTCCGAAGAGGATCTGTTAAAGAAACTCAAGGAAAATCGTCCTTTAAAAATTAAGGCTGGTTTTGATCCTACTGCACCAGACTTGCATTTTGGTCACACGGTGTTGATCAATAAGCTCAAAACTTTTCAGGATCTAGGACATGAAGTTACGTTCTTAATTGGCGATTATACTGCCATGATTGGTGACCCAACGGGTAAAAGTGCGACACGTCCGCCGTTGACGCGTGAACAGGTAGAGGCTAATGCCAAAACCTATCAGGAACAGGTTTTTAAAATTCTTGATCCCAATAAAACCAAAGTTCGTTTTAACTCAGAATGGTTTAATCAAAGATCAGCAGCTGATCTCATTCAATTAGCTAGTCAGCAAACTGTTTCACGTATGCTAGAGCGTGATGACTTCACGAAGCGTTATAATAACCATCAGCCGATTGCGATTCACGAATTTTTATATCCACTGGTACAGGGTTACGATTCGATTGCACTTGAAGCTGATGTAGAACTAGGTGGAACAGACCAAACCTTTAATTTATTAATGGGACGTACCTTACAAGGGCGTTATGGGCAGGACTCTCAGGTTTGTATTACTGTTCCAATTCTTGAAGGTTTAGATGGTGTCAATAAAATGTCCAAATCAATGGGCAATTATATTGGCGTATTTGATGCACCAGGTGCGATGTATCAAAAAGTGTTATCTATGCCGGATACGCTGATTGAACGTTATTTTGAGTTGCTCAGCTTTAAATCCATGGATGAGATTCAAAGTCTGCTTAAAGAAATGGCTGATGGTCGTAATCCACAAGAATTGAAGAAAATTCTTGCAATTGAACTAGTAGAACGTTTTCATGGCGCCAAAGCAGCAGCAAATGCTCATAAAGGCGCAGGTAATATTATTACTGACGGTGAAGTGCCAGAAGATACGCCTGAAATTATTATTTCTCGTGGTGAGTTTGCTGGAGAAATCTTTATTGCTTCTATTCTGCGTTTGGCAGGTCTGACCAAAAATGCCGCTCAAGCCAAAGATGCCGTAGCGCGCGGAGCAGTTAAAGTTGACTGGAATGTGGTCGATGCAAATTTTTCAGTGAAAGAGAACAAGACATATATTATTCAGGCGGGTAAAAAAGCCATTGCTCGAGTAATATTTACAGATTAAGTTTGTTAACTTCCTAAAAAAAGCAGGCTTTAAGTCTGCTTTTTTTATTTATCAAATATAAGGCTTTGTTAAATTATGAATATGGCCTGTACAACTATGGTGATTATCACTTTGATTATTAGCATAAATACATAAAAATAGTGCAAACACAGTGGAAATTAGATCCATTTTATTCTTTTAGCAAAAGCCAAATAAATCCTGTAAAAAATAAAAAACTACGGTATAAATAAATTAAACAGAAAATCTGCTACATGTTTAAGGAGAATACATTATCTACCCGCAACATTTAGATAAAATTTATTCAATGAAAATGATATGCATGTAGTAAAACTATGATTTAGTGGATAAAAACAACGAGAGGAGAGCTATCCATGGGATTTGATCAACAACACCTCAACTGGCTAATCACTTTTTTATTTGACACAGATCCTGTTGCTATCGAAGAACAACAGTATTTATTAGCACATTATTATCTAGATAAATTAGATGTTGTTGAAAATTACCAATTATCGAGTATGGTCATGTCAAGATTACCTTACCGAGCAAAACTATTTTTCTTTGGGGAAAGCTATGTGGGTAGACAGCAAATGATTCGAGAAGTCATTGATGTACGAGGTAATTACCATATTCATTGACTCATCATATGGGTAATACACTCCAAAAAGTACATGTTCACATGTACTTTTTTTATGATTGGTTTGAAGAATAATCAATTTACGTTCATTTGTTGAACGCTTAAAGCGGAATCGATGAAAAAAAGCGCATCTATTGAAAATAAATGCTTTCAGGGGTTGCGTTGATTTACAAAATGTATAGAATACGCAGCATCCCGACGCGAAACA